>JAFAFZ010000044.1 GCA_023423215.1 Actinomycetes bacterium | reverse complement strand
GCACGGGCGGCGCGTTGCCGCCGACCACGACGACGCCCGCTCCCGCGGCTGCTCCTGCCGAGGTCGTAGGGCACGGGCCGGGTTCGGACCTGATGGCGGCGCTCGAGGTCGACTACTTCGATCGGATCGGCATCGACGCCACGCCCAGCGAGATGGCCGGCACCTGGGCTGCCGGCGACTGACCGTCGCGCCCGCGTCCGGCCACACCCCTCCCCACCAGGTTCTGGCGTGCATCGTGGTCGCCTCGCGCCCACAACGCACGCGGAAGCTGGGCCGGGCCGGAGGTGGGATCGCTAGGGTCCTCGGCCATGTCCGAGACCGATGACCACGTCGCCCTCACCCGGCTCCAGGCGGCCTACGCCGACGTCGTGACCCGCCGGGCATGGCCCGAGCTGTCCGAGCTGTTCCTGCCCGACGCCCCGGTCCGCATCGACATGGTCTCGCGCGACGCGGTGGACGTCGTCGGCCCGACGCAGCTGGGCGAGTTCATCGGCGGCGCCGTCGAGCGCTTCGAGTTCTTCGAGTACGTCGCGCTGAACGTGCGGACCAGCCTGGCGAACGACGGCGACCCCGACCGGGCAGGCGCGCGGGTGCTGATGTGCGAGATCCGCCGGGACGTCGGTTCGCTCGACTGGTCGGTGGCGTACGGCGTGTACCACGACCGCTACCGCCGCATCGACGGCCGCTGGTGGTTCGCCCGCCGGGACTACCAGTCGTTGACGCGCACCGATGGACCGGTGTTCCCCTTCCCGCACCACCTCGCGATCGACTGACCTCGGCCACAGGTCACAGCGACCTGTGCTGCCCTTCGCAGCGGGTGGTCGCCTAGAACCTACGGTCGTGTGGAGCGGTAGAGGTCAGCGACGGCACCCCGGCGGTCGTCCGGCGTCGTCGCCGCGCCGCGTCCGCCGAGCACGGTCCGTGGTGCTCGGCGTGGGCGCGCTGACCTCCGTCGCGCTGGTCGGCTGCTCGCAGGACACCACCGCGTCGGACCTCTCCGACCCCGCAGCCGGCGCGCCCGGCCAGGTCGCGTCGGGCGGTGCGCCCGTGCAGGAGGACACGCCGGCGCAGAAGGTCACCGTCGCGGGCGACTCGATCTCGGTCGGCCTGGGTGCCGCGCTGCGCGAGGAGCTCGGCGACGACGTCACCGTGAAGGTGATCGGCGAGGTCGGCACCGGGCTCGCGCGACCGGACGACTTCGACTGGCCCGAACGACTCCGCGAGCTCGCTCGCGACTACCCGCCCGACGTCCTCGTCTTCTCGCTGTCGTCGAACGACGCGCAGGACCTCGTCGACGCGGACGCCGACCTCGTGGCGAGCCGATCGGACACCGAGGCGTGGGACCAGGAGTACTCGGCTCGGTTGGCCGAGTCCTTCGACGCCTTCGAGCACACCGGCACGACCGTCGTCTGGGTCGGGCACGTCCGCACCGGACGGGACAAGGTCGGCCTGACCAACCGCCACATCCAGCAGCTCGCCGAGCAGGTCGCGTCGACACGGCCGTGGGTGCAGGTGCGCGACCTGGCGGCGATCCTGGGCACGGGCGACGAGGTCGCGGACGACTGCCTCGTCGCCGACGGCCTGCACCTGACCGGGGACTGCCTCGAGCTCGCCGCACAGCAGCTCGCGACGACCGCTCCCATCGCCTGAGGGCGCCGCGCGTCCGCTCGCGCCTGGTCCTCAGAGCTGCGGGCGAGCGTCGAGGAGCGGGCTCAGGTGCAGACGCCGGAGCCGTCGTCGACCAGCTCGACGGCCTGCGACTCCCGCTCGCGCTGGCGACGGCTGACGAAGCGACGGGCACCGGACCCGGAGTCGCCCAGCACGTCCATCGGGTTGGCCAGCTTGCAGACCTCCATCGAGAGGCAACCGCAGCCGATGCACCCGGTCAGGTCGTCGCGCAGGTGCTGGAGCTGCTCGATGCGGTCGTCCAGGTCGTCGCGCCAGGTCCTCGATAGGCGGGCCCAGTCCTTCGGCGTGGGCACACGCTCGTCGGGCAACGTCGCGAGCGCGTGGCCGATCTCCTCGAGCGAGATGCCGACGCGTTGCGACACCCGGATGAACGCGACACGTCGCAGCTCGTCCCGATGGAAGCGCCGCTGGTTGCCCTCGGTGCGCGTGCTGTGGATCAGGCCCTTGCGCTCGTAGAAGTGCAGCGCGGACACCGCCACGCCACTGCGCTCAGCCAGCTGGCCGACCGTGAGCTCGGTCAACTCGGGTGGGGTGCTCGCCATGGCGTCACCCTACCGTCACCGACCTCAACCAACGTTGAGGTGGATCGCTCGCCGCTCAGCGAGCAGCCGTGCGGGCCGCCAGCGTGACCGGGGTGGCGACGAAGGCGAAGTCCGAGCCGGTGCTGAACCGCGTCAGCGCGACCTCGGACGACTCCTTCGCCGGCTCGTGGCCGAGCGTGACGCGCCAGGTCGAGACGTCGTCGCCGACGCGCTCGACCTGCTCGACGCGGGCGCCCGGATCGATCGCCTGGACCGCCGCCTGGAGCGCGCCGTCGTGGCCGTCCGCCAGGATCGTGATCCACGAGTCGCGGGCGGTCTCCTCCAGTGCCGTGCAGCGCCCGAGGTGCAGCGTCAGGGACGTGTCGTCGCCGTCCCCGGACAGCTCGAGGCGGAAGTCGACGTAGGCCCGGGGGCGGAACGCCGGGTGCAGCTCGAGCACCTGCGCGATGCCGGCCAGGTCACCACCCAGGTCGAACGCGGCGCGCAGCCGCTCGGCGGTCAGCCCCGCGATGCCGGTGAACTGCTTCGCGCCGATGTCGACGGCATCCTCGGTGGAGTAGCGACGCTCGATCGCGAACAGGAACGACATGACCAGCAGGTGCTGCTGCACGCACACCTCGTCCACCAGCGCACGCAGCGCGGCGGTCGAGAACTGCTCGAGCTGCAGGTCCGGATCGATCGGTGCGGTGTAGTCCCCCCAGCCGTCGCGCAGCTCGGCGTCGGTCGCACCGGCGCCGATCGGGTCCAGCTCGAGCGAGGCGAGCAAGGTCGCGCCGATGTGGCCGGCGGGTTCGGGGTCCGGCAGCGCGCCGAAGGCCTCGTCGATCTCGACCGTCCAGTGGCAGTGGGGGTGGCGGTCCGCCGGCGTGCGCGGCGGTCGGTGGATCGGCCGCATGCGCGCGTAGTAGCTCGTCGCCGTCGCGGTCGCGTCGAACGTCGGGTCCTCGATGGCGTGGCACATCGTGGTGACGTACTCGTCGCCCATCGGCTCGACGTCCATCAGCGCGCCGCAGTGGTCCAGCCAGAACTCGCCGTGCGTCCCGTCGATCACCAGGTAGCGGAAGTCCATGAACTCCGGGGGCGCGCCGATGTCGAACTGCATGCCCTTGAAGATCGTCTCGACGTCGCCGCGCGCGAAGCCGAGCAGGCGCTGCATGCGACGCGTGTAGATCGGGCTCGCGCCCATCCACTCGTCGATCGCGATGTCGCCCATCACCTCTCGCCCGTAGGCGCTGATCAGGTGCGGCATGCCCGAGCGGTCCATGAGCTGGCCGGCGAGCAGGTACTCGCGACCGAGCACCGCGAGCTCGTCGTGCGTCAGGTCCTCGACCCGGCGGATCAGGCGATCGTGCGGGACGGCCCTGGCGGAGGCGGCCACCTCAGCGATCCCCGCCGTCGGGTCCGGGCGACGGGTACGGCTCGAGGCCGAGCGCGGCCGGCAGCGTACTGGCCGCGAGTCGAGCGAACGGCGCGTCGACGCCGAGCTCGTCCGCCATCTGCACCGCCAGCTCGAGGTCCTTCGAGCCGAGCGTGCGGGTGTGCCCGAAGATGCTGCGCAGGCCGTCGTCCTGGGCCATCTCGCCCGCCGTGGGGCGCAGCATGATCGCGCCCGGCCCACCGGTGATCCGGTCGGAGTGGCGCACGACGTCGCCCAGCTTCGCCAGGTCCAGCCCCGCCGCCTCGGCCAGCCGCTGCGCCTCGCCGACGACGGCGAAGCTCGCGAAGGTGATCAGGTTGCGGGCCACCTTCGTGCGGGTGCCCGCACCGATCGGACCCATGTGCTCGACCAGGCCCGCGAAGTGCTCGAACACCCGGGCGCAGCGCTCGGCCGCCTCCTCGGACCCGCCCACCATGACCGCGAGCGTGCCCTCGTGCGCACCGATCGCACCGCCGCTGACCGGCGCGTCGACCAGCTCGACGTCGGCCGTCGCGGCCAGCTCGGCCAGCTCGACCGCGGCCTCGGCGCTGATCGTCGAGTGCACCGCGACCACCGTGCCGGGCGCCGCGGTGGCCAGGATGCCGTCGGGCCCCTCGAGCACCGCACGCACCTGCTCGGCGTTCTGCACCATCACGCAGATGACCGACGCGAGCGAGGCGACCTCGGCACCGCTCGACGCCCCGGTGACGCCGCGCGAGGTGAAGGGCTCCATCGCGTCGGGGAACACGTCGAACACGACGAGCCCGCCGGGCCACTTCCGCAGCCGCTTCGCCATCGGCGCGCCGATGTTGCCCAAGCCGATGAACCCGACCGCCCGGCGATCGCCGCTCATGCCCGCACCTGCAGTTCCGTGGTCACCTCGCGCGCCACCATGCACCGCTCGCCGCTCATGCCCGCACCCGTCTCCGTGGTCACCTCGTGCGCCACCATGCACCGCTCGCCGCTCATGCCCGCACCACCTGTCCGCCGTCGACGTTGATGATCTGGCCGGTGATCCAGCTCGCGTCGTCCGAGAGCAGGAAGCTGACCAGTCCCGCCATGTCGGCGGGGGTGCCCCGGCGCTTCAGCGCCAGGCCCTTCACGATGTCGTCCATGATCGAGCCGGGCACGACCGTGCGGGACGCTTCGGTGTCGGTCGGCCCCGGTGCGATGGCGTTGATGCGGATGTTCGAGCCGCCCAGCTCGTGCGCGAGCTGGATCGTCAGGCCGTTGATGCCCGCCTTGGCCAGCCCGTAGTAGTTGGCGTACATCCACGCCGCGGTCGAGGACTGGTTCACGATCGACCCGCCGCCGCCGGCGGCCATGTGCTCCCAGCAGGCCCGGATGCACAGGAGCGCGCCGTCCATGTTCACGCTCATGAAGCGGCGGTAGTAGTTCCAGTCGACGGTCAGCAGGAGGTCGATCTCCATGCCGCCGAAGATCGCGGCGTTGTTGACCAGGTGGTCGATGCGACCGAACTCGGCCATCGCCGCAGCGGCCATCTGGCGCGTGGAGTCGGGGTCCGCGACGTCGACGCGCACGCCGATCGCCCGGCCCCCGCTCGTCACGATGTCCTCGGCGACCTTGGTCGCACGCTCGACGTCGATGTCGGCCACGACGACCGACGCGCCGTCGGCGGCCAGCGACCGCGCGTACTCCTCGCCGATGCCACCGGCGGACCCGGTGACGATGCTGACCTTGCCGGCGAACCGCTCGCCCATGTGATCCCCCTGTCGTCCGGTCGTGGATGCGTCCGACGCCGGAGCGCCGTGCCGTTCGTGTCGCCGCGCTCAGCGAGCCGCGGCGATCGCCTTCGTCTCGAGGTACTCCTCGAAGCCGAGCACGCCCATCTCACGGCCGATGCCCGACTGCTTGAACCCGCCGAAGGGCACGTCCGCCGAGTACCAGACGCCGCCGTTGATGCCGAGAGTGCCCGTGCGGATGCGAGCCGCCACCGCCAGCGCACGCTCCTCGTCGGCCGAGAAGATCGCGCCGGACAGGCCGTACGGCGAGTCGTTGGCGATGCGCACGGCGTCGTCGGTGTCGTCGTAGGGGATGACCGTCAGCACCGGGCCGAAGATCACCTCCCGGGCGACCCGCGACGAGTTGTCGAGCCCGACGACCAGCGTCGGGTCGATGAAGTAGCCGCGCTCGAACTTCGGCGAACGCCCCCCACCGCAGGCGAACGTGCCGCCCTCGTCGCGTGCGAGCTGCAGGTAGCCCTCGATGCGCTCGCGCTGGCGGGCCGAGATGACCGGACCGCAGATCGTGCCGGGCTCGCTCGGGTCGCCCGCCGCCAGCGACGCCATCGTCGCCGCTGCGGCCTCGACGACCTCGTCGTGGCGGCTGCGGGGCACCAGCAGGCGGGTCGTGATGGCGCAGCCCTGACCGGCGTGGGTGCTGGCCATGAAGCCCGCCATGCCCGCGGCCGACGCGACGTCCGCGTCGTCGAGCACCACGAACGCCGACTTGCCGCCCAGCTCGAGGAACACCTTCGTCAGGTGCTCGGCGGCGGATCGCATGACGGCCCGGCCCGTGTTCGTCGAACCGGTGAACGACACGACGTCCACGCGGGGGTCACCCGCCAGCTGCGCGCCGAGGTGGTGGTCCGAGCTGTTCACCACGTTCAGCACGCCCGCGGGGATGTCGGTCTGCTCGGCGACGACGCGGGCGACGGCGGCGGCGCACCACGGCGTGTCGGGCGCCGGCTTCAGCACGACCGTGCAGCCGGCCGCGAGCGCAGGGCCGAGCTTCGCGAAGTTGATCTGGTGCGGGAAGTTCCACGGGGTGATCGCGCCGACGACGCCGGCGGGCTCGCGGTGCAGCCAGCGCTGGCTCCGCACGCCGACGGGCGACGCCTCGCCCAGGTCCTCGACCCAGCCGTCGTAGCGATCGAGCAGGTCGGCGTACCAGCCGAGGTCCTCGACCGGTGCGTCGAACTGCGGGCCCGAGGTGAGGAACGCCGGTGCGCCGACCTCGGCCGTCGTGAGCTCGCGGAGCTCGGCGCCCTGGGCCTGCAGCGCGTCGCGGAGCTGGCGCAGGCAGCGCGCCCGGAAGGCCGGGTCGTTCGCCCACGAGCCCTCGTCGAACGCGACACGAGCGGCCGCGATCGCCGCGTCCATGTCCTCGGGGGTGCCGTCCGCGGCGACGCCGAGCACTTCCTCGGTGGCCGGGTTCGACGTCGTGAAGGTGCCACCACCCGAGGCGGGCACCAGCTTGCCGTCGATCAGCTGGACGTCGAGCCCGTGTCCGAGCTCCGCGAGCGTCGCCATCAACGGTCCCAGAGCTTCACCGGCGAGGTGCCGGCCGGGTAGTAGCCGGGCAGCGGACCGCTCATCGACCGGTGCATGCGCGCGGTCATGCCCTCGGAGAGCTTGTCGGCCTGCATCATCTCGAGGAAGAGCGCGCCGGCGTTGCCGAAGTCGAACCAGTCGCGCTGCCAGTTCCACTGGAAGTCGCCGGCGTAGCGGAACCAGCTCCCGCCGATGCCGTGCACCTCGTAGGTCGACCCGTCCGGACGCTGCTCGTCCGCGACCTGGCGCCAGAAGCCGACGACGAAGCCCTGCTGGTCGTCGATCAGGATCTCCTCGTAGGGGTACTCCCAGCCGTCCAGACCGCCCATCTCCGCGCCGAGCGCCAGCTCGCGGATCTCCTCGCGGCCGATCGCCATGAAGTCGGTCTGCGGCCCGTAGTTCCAGCCGTAGGTCGCGTCCTCGGTGTACATGTCGGCGAGCGGCTTCCAGTCGCCGGCGGCCTCGCAGTCCTTGTTGGCCTGGAGCCAGCGCTCGACCATCTCCTCGAGCTCGGCGCGTGGGTAGGCAGTCATGTCGGGTCCCCCTGTTGCTGTGGTGCGGTG
>JAFAFZ010000573.1 GCA_023423215.1 Actinomycetes bacterium | reverse complement strand
GGCGCGGCGCCTCGTCGTCGTCCTGGTCCGGTTCGCTGTGCTGCTGCATGGACACGAAGGAGCCTCCGGCACGAGCGTACCGGAGGCTCCCCGTCAGGTGATCGTCGAGGCCGGGCTGGCCTCTGAGCTCAGCCCAGGCGCTCGATGATGGTGGCGTTCGCTCCCACATTGGCTCCGACTGCGTCGGAGCGGCTCACCTCGGTCAGCCCAGGCGCTCGATGATGGTGGCGTTCGCCAGGCCCCCGCCCTCGCACATGGTCTGCAGGCCGTAGCGGCCACCCGTGCGCTCGAGCTCGTTGAGCATCGTGGCGAGCAGCTTCGTGCCGGAGCCGCCGAGCGGGTGGCCCAGGGCGATCGCACCGCCGTTCGGGTTCACCTTCGACATGTCGGGCTGGTGCTCCTTCTCCCAGGCCAGCACGACCGACGCGAACGCCTCGTTGATCTCGATGTGGTCCATGTCGCCGATCGACAGGCCCACCTTGTCCAGCACCTTCGTGGTCGACGGGATCGGGCCGGTCAGCATGCGCACCGGGTCGACGCCGGCCAGGGCGAAGCTGTGGAACCGGGCGCGGGGCGTCAGGCCCAGCGCGGCGGCCTTGTCGGCGCTCATGATCAGGGCTGCCGAGGCGCCGTCGCAGATCTGCGAGCTGTTGCCGGCGGTGACCTTGCCGTCCTCGAGGAAGGCGGGCTTCAGGTTCGCCAGCGCCTCGGCCGTCGTGCCGGGGCGGATGCCCTCGTCGCGGGTGTGCATCGTGTCCAGGACCTTGACCTCGCCGGTCTCCTTGTCACGGATCTTGGACACCACGGGGATGATCTCGTTGTCGAAGCGACCCTCGTTCGCCGCGATCTCGGCGAGCTCCTGGGAGCGGGCCCCGTAGGCGTCCAGGTCGTCACGGCTCAGGCCCCACTCGTTGGCGATGACCTCGGCCGAGAGGCCCTGGCCGATCAGGCCCGGGTGGCCCTCGAGCAGCTCGACGTCGGAGTAGCGGTCCGCCGCCGCCCCGAACGGGAAGCCGACGTTCTTCGAGATCGACGCGCCCATGGGCACGAGGCTCATGACCTCGACGCCCGCGGCGACCGCCACGTCGTACGCGCCGGCCATGACGCCCTGCGCGGCGAAGTGGTACGCCTGCTGCGAGGACCCGCACTGGCGGTCGATCGTCGTCGAGGGCACGGTCTCGGGCCAGCCCGCGGCCAGCACGGCGTTGCGGCCGACGTTCAGCGCCTGCGCGCCGGCCTGCATCACGCAGCCCATGATGACGTCGTCGACGAGCGCCGGATCCAGGTCGTTGCGCTCCGCGAGCGCCTTCAGCGTCTCCGCGGCGAGGTCGACCGGGTGCCATCCGGCGAGGGCGCCGTTGCGCCTGCCGCCTGCGGTCCGAACGACGTCGATGATGACTGCCTCTGGCATGTCAGCTCCCTTGTGCTGCGGCCGGGGGAGCGGTGGCCCGGGTCGCCGGAACGGCGCAGCTGGCTCAGCGCGCCGGCCGACGGCGGGTCCGGGTGACCAGCCGGCGGCCCCGGGTGCGGGGGTCCCCCGTGAACGGTCAACTTGACCGGTCGGTCAAGAGTTTCGTCCGCGGATCGGTCGGGGTCAATGCGGCCGCTGCCGGAGGCGGCCCGGCGACCGGCCGGACCGGTGCAGGGGCCGCAGCGGCGGTGCCGCGGCGCAGCGGTACAGTCCGTCCTGCGGTTGCTGTGCCCGACGGCACGCCCGGCCGCGAGGAACCTTCGACGACACGAGACGGGGACGACACCGGTGGCCACGCTGACGAACGACGAGATCACGACGATGGTGCAGGGCCGCACGGTCCTCACCGAGTTCCTCGCCACGCTGGAGGCCAACGCCGACCGGGTCGCCCTGCGCTGGCAGCAGGACGACGGGTCGTGGGGCGCCCTGACCTTCACCGAGCTCGCCGACCGCGTCGCTCGCGCCGCCGCCGGCCTGCGCGAGCTGGGCGTCGGCCCCGGCGACCGCGTGCTGCTGATGATGCGCAACATCCCGGCGTTCCACTGGCTCGACGTCGCCGTGCTGTTCGTCGGTGCCACGCCGGTGTCCATCTACAACTCCTCGGCGCCCGACCAGGTGCAGTTCCTGGCGGAGCACTCCGGTGCCACGGTGGCCATCGTCGAGGACGAGTCCTTCCTGGAGAAGTTCACGCCGGTGCGTGCCTCGCTGCCGGACCTGCGCACGATCGTCGTGCTCGACGCTCCCGCCTCGCTGCCCGAGGGCACCCAGGACGCCTCGGTGCTCTCCGACGGAGAGCCGATCGACCTGGCGGCCTCGGCCGACATCGTCGGCCCGGACGACCTGGCGACGATCATCTACACCTCGGGTACCACGGGGAACCCGAAGGGCGTGATGCTCTCGCACTACAACCTGGCCTGGACCGCCGAGTGCCTGCTCTCGGCGTTCGGCTGGGACCGCGACAGCACCGCCGGCAAGCGGGTCGTGTCGTACCTGCCGATGGCCCACATCGCCGAGCGCATGACCTCGCACTACTCGCTCATCAGCTTCGGCTACGAGATCACGACCTGCCCCGACACGGCGCTGCTGACCACGTACCTCGGCCAGGTGAAGCCGAACCTCATGTTCGGCGTGCCGCGCGTGTGGGAGAAGATCTACGCCGGCGTGTCGGCCGCGCTGGCCGCCGATCCCGAGAAGGCCGAGAAGTTCGCCGAGGCGGTGGCCGCCGGTGCCCCCATCCGCGAGCGCATGACCGACGGCACGGCGACCGAGGACGACATCGCCACCTACGAGTTCCTCGACGCCGTCGCCTTCTCGACCGTCCGGGAGCTGCTCGGCCTGGACGAGCTCGAGAACGCCGTCAGCTCGGCAGCGCCGCTGCCGTCCGAGCTCATCACCTGGTTCCGCACCGTCGGCATCCCCCTCGCGGAGATGTACGGCATGAGCGAGGCCACCGGCCCGATGACCTTCTCGTCCGAGCACCCGGTCGCGGGCTCGGTCGGCCCGGCGGTGCCGGGCGGCGAGGTGAAGCTCGAGTCCGACGGCGAGCTCTGCTACCGCGGCGGCAACGTCTTCCTCGGCTACCTGAACGACCCCGAGAAGACGGCCGAGGCGATCGACGCGGAGGGCTGGTTGCACTCGGGCGACATCGCCGAGATCGACGACGCCGGCTACGTCACCATCGTCGACCGCAAGAAGGAGCTCATCATCACCGCGGGCGGCAAGAACGTCAGCCCGGCCAACCTCGAGGCGGCGCTCAAGACGATCCCGATCGTCGGCCAGGCGGCCGCGATCGGCGACAACCGGCCCTTCGTCTCGGCGCTGGTGGTGCTGGACCCCGAGGTCGCTCCGGCGTGGGCCGAGCAGCAGGGCATCGAGTTCACCGACCTGGCGGACCTGGCGACCAAGCCGGAGGTCGAGAAGGCGATCGCCGAGGGCCTGGACGAGGCGATGGCCGAGTTCAACGGCGCCGAGCGCGTCAAGAAGGTGCACATCCTCGGCGAGGAGTGGCTGCCCGACTCGGACCTGCTGACGCCGACCTC
Organism: Actinomycetes bacterium; assembly: GCA_023423215.1. Classification (GTDB taxonomy): domain Bacteria; phylum Actinomycetota; class Acidimicrobiia; order Acidimicrobiales; family Microtrichaceae; genus JAFAFZ01. Next base: position 2,143 of record JAFAFZ010000573.1, on the reverse strand, counting down.
GAAGCTGAAGCGGCGTGGCGTCAACGCACGCTTCGCCGAGGAGATCGAGGCGCTCTACCAGCGCTGAGCGCCCGGTGCCGGTGTCGCGGCCGTCAGGCCGGCGGCACGCCCGGTGGCAGACCGCCCGGGATGCCACCGGGGATCAGGTTGTTCAACGCCTGCAGCAGAGCGATGCGAGCGGCGTCGCCCAGCGACGCGCCCAGCGACTGGAGCTGCACCAGCAGCTCGTGCAGCGCCGGGTCCAGCAGCGGGTTCTCGAGCAGCTGCTGGGTGAGCAGCGGGTTCGAGCCGATGATGGCGCTGGTGATGAGCGCCAGGATCGACGCGTTCGCCGGCGTCGCCGCGAGCTCGCCCAGACCGTCGGGGTCGATGTCCTTGAGCAGCTCGCTCAGCTCGATCGTCAGCTCGGGGCTGACCGAGATCTTCACGTCGGAGATGGCGTCGAGCAGCGCCGCGACCAGCGCGCCCGTCGCGCCGGTGGCGAGGGTCGTCAGGTCGAGGGAGCCGGCGAGCAGCGCCAGCAGCGCGTTGGGGTCGATCTCACCGAGCTGGAGCTGGCCGAGCAGCGCCGCCGGGTCCGCAGCCACGTCGCTCGCGATCTGCTGGATCTGCGGCACCGTCAGGCCGAGGCCCTGCAGGGCGCCCAGGTCGATGTTCACCAGGCCGGCCAGACCCGCCAGGTCCAGCCCGCCGAGCTGGCCCGCGAGTGCCGGGTTCGCCGCGAACTGGCCGACGAGCGCGGACAGCGTCGCGGGCAGGCCGGCGGGGACCAGCGGCGGCGCCGTCGAGCTGGGCGCCACCGTCGTGGTGGTCGGCAGCTGCCCGACCTTCATCGCGGTCGTGGGGACGACGGTGTTGGACTCGTAGTCGTCCGCGGAGAGCTGCTGGGTGTCCGCGACGTTCGAGCACGCGGACGCGCCGAGGGCCGTCACGACCAGCACCGCGCACATGACGATCCTGCTTCGACGCACCACTGGGCCCTCCTCGCCGTGCCCGGCCGCGGACCGGACGCTCCCCGCTGTGGACCGGTCGCACAGATCGCCGACGACCGACCAGCGGGCACACGCTACCGGCCGGGGCGGTCGACGTCCCGCCGGGAGCAGCACCTGACACGGTACGGACGACCCGCCCGACCCACAAGGGGCGTCGGGGGAGCAGATGTGCCCGACGTTCAGGGTGCGTCGGGGCGGTCCCTCGGCGGGTCGACCAGGACGAAGCGCGGGTCCACCTCGCCGAACTTCAGCGGTCGCATCAGCAGGTCCATCGCGGACCACAGCGTGCGGGAGGCCGGGAAGAACACGAGCGGACCCAGGCCGGCGATCGCCACCTCGACGTAGATGAGCGCACGGGGCGGCGGATCCGGGAACGAGGTCATCGTCACCGCGAACAGCACGATGAGCATCAGTCCCATCACGGCCACGGTGTTGACCCCGATGGCGCCGATCCAGTGGCCGTCGACCCGCTCGAAGTGCAGCGAGCACTGCGGGCAGCGGTCGACCATCGAGAACCAGCGGCGGAACAGGTGCCGGCTGCCGCACACGGGACACCTCCCGAACAGCCCGCGCAGGAGCAGGCGCCGCGGCGGCAGGCCCAGCTGCACGATGGTCGGCACCTCGGGGACGGGAAGCCGACGTCGGGGACCGGGGGTGGTCATCGACCCGAGTCAAGCGCACCACGCACCGGGCTGCACCCCGGACACCCGTCCGGGTGGCACCCGTGCACCGCCTCAGCCGGACCGGACAGGGGGTTCATCCCGGGCCCGGATCCGCCGATGGGAAGACGTGGACCCTTCGGCCGACCTCCGCTCCTCCCGCACCGTCGGGTCCGGCGGCGTCCAGCCCTACCGGAGCTTCGACGACGCCTGCGCTGCCGTGCTGCGCCACCTGCGCGAGCGCTACGGCATGGGCCTGTGGTTCGTGTCCCGCACGGTCGGTGACGACTACGTGCTGCTGTGCGTCGAGGGCGACGCCTTCGGGTTGCGCTCGGGCGACGTGATGTCGTGGGCCGAGTCGATCTGCTGCCGCCTCGGGGTCGGCACGTCGCGCGCTGCACCGGACCTGTCGTTGGACGTCGACCTGGCCGAGCTGCCGGTGGTGCTCGAGCGCGGCATCCGCGCCTACGTCGGCGTCCCGCTCTACAGCTC
>JAFAFZ010000464.1 GCA_023423215.1 Actinomycetes bacterium | reverse complement strand
CGCTGGACCGAGGCGTTCGCGGAGGAGTCCTCGACGAAGAGCAGGTTGAGCCCCTGCACGATCCACGACATGCGCTCGTCGAAGTTGGGCAACGAGGTCGCGTCGGGATGGTGGAGGATCGCGTTGTGGAGCATGACCTCGTCGGGCCCGACCGGCAGGATGAGCATCCAGAACACGTGGTCCGGCATCAGCCCGAAGTACAGCGTCGGCAGCGCGGCGACGAACACCACCTGTCGGCGGTGCTCCTCGCCCAGACCGGGCAGCGGTTCGAGCAGCCCGCGCCACAGCGGGTTGAACGACTGGTCCAGGTCCTTGAAGTGGGTCGGGTGCAGGACGGCGCCGTCGCCCTCGTCCCAGTGCACGAAGGTCGGGTCGGGCGCGAAGTCGTGCTGGCCCTTGTGCAGGAAGTGCGTGTGGAACGGCTCGATGCCGTTCTCGAACATCGTCTTCCAGTTCCACGGGAACGGTCCGGTGACGACGGGTTCGGTCGTGACCAGGTCGGCCAGGCCGTAGGGCCGCGCCGCCTCGTCGACCTTCTCCAGCGACGGTGCCAGCGGCGCGGCATCGGGGTCGTGGTGGGCGAAGATGAAGCCGTTCCAGACCTCGACCGCCAGGCGCGGCAGGCAGTGGTCCGTCGGGTCGAAGTCGACGGCGCGGCTCATGCCGGTCGCATACCGCAGCCGGCCCGAGGCGTCGAAGCCCCACGCATGCAGCGGGCAGCGCACGATGCCCTGCACGTTGCCGCTGCCCTCGAGCAGCAGGTGCTGGCGGTGCGTGCACACGTTCGACAGCACGTTGATGCCGCCCGCTCGGTCGCGGATCACGAGCAACGGCTCGTCCGCGACGTCGACGGTGAAGTAGTCGCCCGGCTCGGGGATCTGCTCGACGCGCCCCAGGCCGAGCCAGGACCCCTCGAACACGGCGCGCCGCTCGAACTCGTGGAACGAGTCCGAGACGTAGCACTCCATCGGCAGCCCGGCCGCCGCGTCCACGTGCCCCGTGGATGCCGGCAGCGCGTCCAGGACCCTGCCCACCTCGTCCGGATCGATCCTCGTCGTCACGACGCTCCTCCCGGGTCCGCCCCTGCTCGTTCGTTCACGATGCGGCCGCCCGGCGCAGGTCGGGCTCGGGGGTGGCCAGCACCGCCGCGGCGCGCAGCCGGTCGACGACCCACGAGGTGCCGCGCTGGCCACGCAGCTCGGCCAGCAGCCAGCCCGGCGGGTTGCCGCTGGTGCGGTCCGCGAAGGCTCGGCGGACCGCGGTCGATGCCACGTCCAGGGGCTGGACCTCCTGCGCCGCCAGGTGCACGACGATGGCCTGGAGCACCTCGCCGTCGGCCGGGACGTCGTCCAGGCAGTCCGCCAGGCGGTCGAGCAGACGTGCGACGCCCACGTCACGCACCATGGGTTCGGCCGGCGCGTCCAGGATGCGAAAGCGGATGTTGCGGGAGGCCGCGGCCGCGCCCGGATCCGGAGCGATGACCTCGCCCATGCGCACCGTCGTGCGCACGGTGAACCGCTCGGCCTCGCCGTCGCCGTCGCCGTCGCCGGTGGCCGAGGGGTCGACGTCGAAGAGGGTGAGGTCCGCCGGCGCGCCGGGCGAGAGGTGGCCGCCGGGCAGGCCGTAGGTCCGCGCCGGGGCGAGGGTCACGCTGCGCACCAGCTCGGGAAGCTCGACGCCCAGGGCGGCGACCCGGCCCATGACGTGCGCCAGGCTGCGCACCCGCTGGCGCACGTTGATGACCGCGACGTCGGACGAGACCGTGGTGGGGCGCAGGCCCGCTGCGAGCGCGGTGCGGGCGACCCGGGGATCGAACCCGGCGCCCGAGTGGCCCAGGTCGAACACCACGCCGCGCGCGGCCGCGTCGAGCGCCTCGGGCAGCAGCTCGCCGTCCTCGTCGAGCAGGTTGCCGGGCTGCGCGGTGTAGCAGTGCGTCAGGACGTCGCCCCGGCGCAGGCGGCGCAGCAGGTCGCGCATCAGGTCCACGTCCGACGAGGTGTGCGTCGAGAAGTTGCCGATGTGCACGAACAGCGGCAGCCCGACCAGCTCGGCCGTCGCCAGCGCCAGGGAGGTCCACGCCCGGCCGAGGTCCGCGTAGATGCCGGTCTTCACCGCGACGATCCGCTCCCCGTGACGTCGGGCCGCCCGGCGCAGCTCACCCACGGGGACCCCGGGCAGGTCCTCGACCCGGGTCGGGATGGTGGCGGTGTCGGCGATGCCGCGGCGATCCAGGTAGAGCACGGCGCGCACGTCGGTGCGGCCCCGGGCGCTGCGGACCATCAGCTCGTCGATCGTGAGCGTCCCGGACGAGCCTGCGTCCACCACCGTGGTGACACCGGCCAGCACACCGGCGCTGTCGGGATCGTCCAGGCCGATGTCGCCGAAGACGTGCGTGTGGCCGTCGATCCAGCCCGGCGACACGTACGAGCCGGACGCGTCCACGATCCGTGCGTCGGCGGGCACCGGCACGTCGACGCCGACGATCCGGCCGTCCCGAACGACCACGTCCGCGACGCGATCGATGCCGTTCGCCGGGTCGACGACGTGGCCGGAGGTGATCGCGAGCGTCGACACCTCAGGCCGCCTTCGCGGGATCGAGCGCGGCCAGGAACGGTTCGACCGCCGAGAAGAACGCCTCGGGACGCTCGAAGTACGGCGCGTGGCCGGCCTCCGCGACGAGCCGCAGGTCGACGCCGCCCAGGGCGCGCTGCGCCGCCTCGCCCAGACGGGGTGGCACCCACCGGTCCTCGGCGCCCCAGACGAGCAGCGTCGGCACGCCGGCGGCGACGAGCGCCTCGGCCGCCAGATCGTGGTCCTGGCGCACGGCGGAGTACTCGGCGACGGCGGCCAGCGCGGCCACCGCTCCCGGGGAGCTGTTCACGCGCAGCTCCTCGGCGACCCACTCGTCGGTGATGAGCGAGCGGTCGTGCACGAGGAGCTCGAGCTTGCGACGGATGCCCGCCGGCCCTGGGTCGGTCACCGGCGAGGTCGCGGGTCGGTCGTCGCCGCGAGCGACGATCCCCACCGCGCCGACGAGCACCAGCCCCCGCACGAGGTCGGGCCGGCGACCGGCGACCAACGCCGCGACCTGGCCGCCGAGCGAGGTCCCCAGCAGCACCGCCGGCGTCGCGACGTGGCGTTCGAGCAGCTCCTCGAGCAGGTCGGCGAAGGCGGGGGCGCCGTAGTCCAGGTCGACGGGCTTGTCCGCCAGGCCGTGGCCGGGCAGGTCGAACGCGTAGACGTGGTGGCCGGACCGCTCCAGTAGCGGGAGCTGCGGTCGCCAGCGGTCCGCGCGGGAGCCGGAGCCGTGCACGCAGACCACGGTCCGATCGCCGGAGCCGGCCTCGAGCACTCGGGTGACGACGCCGCCGAGGGCGAGCGGGTACTGGATCACGAGCTCAGCGGGTGGCGCCTTCGAAGCGCTCCATGGCGAGGCGCTCGATGAGGGCCATGACGCCGAACAGCACCAGCGCCACGATCACCGTCGACGTCGCGGCCGCCCACATGATCGGCATCTGGTAGTTCCGCAGCGCGGTCAGCAGCAC
>JAFAFZ010000423.1 GCA_023423215.1 Actinomycetes bacterium | reverse complement strand
CCGCTGGATGGAGCGGTCCACCCCCGCCAGGCGGGGCGGCGACCGGAACGCCGGCGGCCGCAGGCCACCCCGGCGGGCCACGGTGACCACGGTGCGCACGCACTCCGAGAAGTCGGTCGCGGACGTCCGGGGCGCGAGCGGGACCTGACCGGCACCGACTCCGGCCGGACCACCCGACGCCGGGGACCCGCCATCCACCGAGCGCAAGGGGCGGGTGGAGCGGGCGGGAGCGGCTGCGGGGGCGGTCGAGGTCACGGAGCCAGTCTTCCGCGGGGGTCTGACAGTCAGCCCGACCCGCGGTGTGCGCTCGCCGACAGGTCGCGGGTGGCTCGACCTCCGGCGGTACCCTCGCCGGCCATGACCCAGGAGCACGAGTACCACGCCTCGGGCGTGCTCGGGGTGGCGGTCGGGCTGGCTGCGGTCGCCGGGTTCGTCGACGCCCACGTGTTCCTCCACGTCGCCGAGGTCTTCGTCGCGAACATGAGCGGCAACCTGATCCACCTGGGCATGGCGACCGGTCTCGAGGACTGGCAGCGAGCCGCACGCTCGGCGGTGTCGCTCGTGGCGTTCGCCGGGGGGATCGTCGTGGCGACGGTGCTGCACCAGCGACGTGTCCAGGGTGGACGCAGACCTCCGCCGGTCGCGCTGCTGGTCGCCGAGTCGGTGCTGCTGCTCGCGCTGCTCGGGCTGCTGGTGGCGGTGCCCGACCTGGGCGACCACGTGGACCGTGGCGCTGACCTGGGCGCCTACGTCGCGGTGCTGCTCGGTGCGACGGCCATGGGGCTCCAGACCGTCGCGCTGCGACGGGTGGGGTCGGTCGCCGTGGCGACGACCTATGGCACCGGCACGATCGTGCGGATCGGGGAGAAGCTCGCCCTCGGCGCGGCCGGGGCCGAGCGGACGAGCGAGGTGCGGCGACGGGTCACCGTCGTCGTCCTGGTGTCGGTGCTGGTCGGCTACGTCGGCGGAGCGATCCTGGCGACGGTGATGGGTTCGTCGCCCTCCGGGCTGCTCGTGCCGATCGCCGCGCTCGGGGTCTGCGCAGTGGTGTCGGTCGGGTGGCGTGGCGCGGACGTCGACGCCGAGTCCGCCTGACCTGACGCCCGCAGTCGTCCGCTCGGCGGCGCCGAGCAAGCCCGATCAGGGCAGATCCTGTTGCTGTGCGACGAATTCCGCCCTGATCGACAGCGGTCGACCGTCGCAGTCGCCCGTACGATCAGCGGATCACCCGCCCGGGTGGCGTAACTGGCAGGCGCAGAGGGCTTAAACCCCTCGGCTCTTCGGAGCGTGCGGGTTCGAGTCCCGCCCCGGGCACGATCGCCGCGATCTGGTCGCCGTGATGTTGCGCGACGGTCGGTGCCCGAGGTCTGTCGTGTCAGCCGGCGAAGAAGGCGCGGAGGAGGGGACCGAGCGCGGCGGGGTCGGCAACGTGTCCCTCGACCTCGAGCGTGGCTCGCCGGGCATCGGGCAACGCGGCGGCGGCTGCGTCGGCCGCCGTACCGAAGAAGTCGACGGGAAGACCGGCCAGGTGCGGGTCGATCGTGACCCCGGTCGTCAGGAGCACCGGCTGTCGTACCTGCGCCAGGCGCTCGACGGGTGGCGGACCCTCGCCAAGGCACGCTGCGTCGTAGCGCAGCGTCGGTGCCAACTCGAGCAGCGAGGGCCACACCGGTGACGCCTCGGCACCCGCGATGTCGTGCTCGGAGGACCCGGCGAGTCGCATGAACAGCTTCAGCGCCTGACCACGATCGTCGGCGTCGAGCGCCGAGTCGAGCTCGAGTCGGTATGCGTGCCACGCAGAGATCATCGTGTCGTCGGTCTGGTAGGGGACCTCGTGGACGGCGACCCGATCGACGGGAAGTCCGGCTGCGGCCGCCTCCAGTGCGAGCGCGCCTCCGCTCGACGCACCGAAGAGGTGCGCTCGCCCGCCGACGGCGTCGATCAAAGCGGCGAGGTCCTCGATCTCTCGCTCCACCGCGTAGGGCTGGACGTCCTCGCTGTCACCGCGTCCGCGGCGCTGGTAGTTCACGACGTCGAACGTATCGGCCACGTGGTCGCCGAGCGGTTGGTTCTCCGTCCCGCCGTCCAGGCCGCCCCCGATCAGGACGAGGACCGGACCGTCCCCGCCGATCCGGTCGTAGCTGATCGACGTGCCGTCATCTGAGCGAACATGCGGCATGCTGAGCCTCCTCGTCATGTACTCCTAACTTAGGAGTGAATAGTCCTAAAGTAGGAGCACCTCAGCCGGAGCACAAGTAGCATCGGCGCATGCGGAGCTACCGGGACCTGTGCGGCATCGCCCGAGCACTCGACGTCGTCGGCGAGCGTTGGGCGCTGCTGGTGGTGCGTGAGCTGCTGTTCGGACCCAAGCGCTTCGCCGACCTGCATCGGGGCCTGCCCGACATGAGCCAGAACGTGTTGACGCAGCGATTGCGCGACCTCGAGGACTCGAGTGTGTTGACACGTCGCATCGCGCGGCCTCCAGCGTCCGGGCACCTCTACGAGCTGACCGAACGAGGTCGTGCGCTCGAACCGGTCCTGCTGGCGCTGGGGCGCTGGGGCAGCCCGTTGGCGCCGAAGCCGGACTCGGCCGAGGAGCTCAGCCCGGACGCGCTGATCGTCGCGCTGCTCACGACCTTCGACGCCGATGCGATGGGAGCGCTCGACGGCACCGTCCAACTCCGTCTCCCTGCCGACGTGTTCCTCCTCCGGATCGGTGAGGGCGGACTGGGTGCAGCACGGGACGACGGGCACGCCGACGTTTCCCTCTCCTGTTCCGTGCGAACCGTGCAGGACCTCGTGTTCGACGGGCGAGAGCTCGACGACGCGATCGAGAGCGATGCCGCGAGCGTCCAGGGCGACCTGACGCTGCTTCGTCGATTCCTGACCGCCTTCGACGACCACCGTGCGTCGGACGTCTGACCGGCCCAGCCCCGCGACCTGCGGGAATGCGACCCGGAGCGCGACGTCGACGTCGAGATCCCCGGCGACGATCGCTACACGAGGTCTCGCTGGGAGAGCACGTCACGCAGGAGTCGGCCCAACTCGGGTGCTGCGCTGCGACCCGTGGCCAGGACCTCCTGGTCGTCCACCGCGTCCTGCAGGCCGGCGCAGAGGTTTGTCACCAGCGACACCCCCAGCACCTCGACCCCGACGTGGCGCGCGGCGATCGCCTCGAGCACGGTCGAGAAGCCGAGCACGTCGGCGCCGAGCGTCCGGTAGGCGTCGATCTCGGACGGCGTCTCGAAGTGGGGACCGGGCAGTCCCGCGTAGACCCCCTCGGCCAGTCCGGGGTCGACCCGCCGGGCGAGGTCGCGAAGTCGGCGTGAGTAGAGGTCGGTGAGGTCGACGAAGCGGCTGCGGTGCGGAGGGGGCGGGGGCGGACCGGTCAACGGCGACCTGGCCGTGGCGTTCAGGTGGTCGGCGATCAGCACCGGTCGACCGACGGGGCGGACCGGGTCGAGCGTGCCGGCTGCGTTGGTCAGCACCACGGCCTCGACCCCGGCGGCGGCGGCGGTGCGGACCGCGTGCACCACGGTCGCGGGGGAGTGGCCCTCGTAGAGGTGAGCGCGCCCCAGGAAGACCGCCACGCTGCGCGTCGCGCCGGGGACGCCGTCGACGGGCAGGTCCACCCGCCGCACGGTGGCGCCGTGGCCGAGCGCGGTGTGCTCCGGGAAGCCTCCTAGGTCGGCCAACGCCAGCTCGACGACGGTGGGCCCGATTGCGTCCGCCGCCTCCTGCCAGCCCGACCCCAGCACCACGGCCGCGGTCGGACGGCACCCGAAGGCGGCGACGAGCTCGCGCCCCGCGTCCTCGGCGAGCGCGAAGGGCTCAGTCATCGGCCGGCACGGCGATCGCCGCGTGCACGCGGGCGACCTCGCCGCCGAAGCGGCTGCCCGGGACGAGCTGGGCGACCTGCAGCGCCTCGTCGAAGGTGTCGACGTCGCAGAGCGGATCGACGACGGACGTCCGCAGCCCCAGCTCCCGAAGACGCTGGAGCTGGGCGGCGCCGGTGACGTCGGTGCTCATGGGGACGCCGAGGACGGCCAGCGGGTCGGGTGTCGCCAGGGCGATGACCCAGTAGCCGCCGTCGTCGGCGGGCCCGAGGACCGCGTCCACGTCGTCGCGACACAGCTCGGCGACGATGCGGTCGAGCTGCGCGACGCGGACCTGCGGGGTGTCCATGCCGATGATCACCACCGGTCCGGCGACGTCGGCCGCGACCGCCGCCAGGCGTTGGTCCAGGCCGTCGCCACGTTGTGCGACCACCTCGAGCGCGTCGGGCACCCACGCGCCGGACCGGCCCTCGAGTGCGAGCACCCGCCGGCCGACCCGGGCCGCCTGCACGGCGGCGATGGTGTCGTGGAGCGCCGCCCCGGCGATCGCGGCCGCCTGCGTCGGGGTGCACGGGGGGCACAAGCGGGTCTTCACGCGTCCGGCGACCGGCTCCTTCGCGATGACCACCAGGGTGACGTCGTCGGGGTGGAGTGCGGTCATCGCGGACCGCCGGACATGCGAGCGACGTAGCGGCCGCCGTAGCGGTGCACGTGGCAGCTGGCGAAGCCGGCCTGGAGCGCGAGCTCCCCGACGGCGTCGGCGCCCACCCAGGCCCAGCGGAACCAGGGGCCGTCGATGGTGTCGCCGTCGTGGATGCGGACCTCGTCGCACACCAGCGCCTGCCCTGGCGGGTCGACCTCGACCAGGGCCTCGCCCCGGTCGTGGAGCAGCTCGCGGAGCCGCGAGAGCAGCGCGACCGGATCACCTCCGATGCCGATGTTTCCGTCGAGCAGCAGGACGGTGCCCCAGCGGCCCTCGCCGGGCAGGTGGTCGAAGACCGAGCGTTCGAGCACGATCGCGCCGGAGCCCGTGGCGGTCCGCAGAGCCGACGGCGACACGTCGATGCCCAGCGCCGGCACGCCGGCCTCGGCCAGCGCTGCGGCGATGCGTCCGGGTCCGCAGCCGACGTCGAGGACCGCGGGCCGCACGCCGGCCAGCATCGACCGCTCCTCCTCGGTGGCCGGCGCGGACCAGGCCGCCAGGTCCAGCTCGTGCAGTTCGCCGTTCGAGGCGCGTTCCATGACGATCATCGCTCGGGTCCTCGTTCGCTCCCGGGTGCGGGCTCGATGCGTTCCCGGGCGTCGCGTGCGGGTTCGATGCCGTCGGCGCCGGTGGCGTCGGTGGCGACGCGACGTCGGGCGTCGACGGCGCCGGCGAGCAGCGCGGCGAGCGCCAGCAGGCCCCACAGGACCAGCAGGTTGCGGCCCGCAGGGAGCGGCAGCACGCTCCGGTTGTCGGGCCGCTCGCCCAGACGTGAGACGACGGGGAAGGTGGCGGCGGTGATGAGCGCGCCGACGACCACGGCGACCCGGGTCGGCAGCCGCCACGCATCGGGCACGAGCCGTCCGAGCGCCCATCCGAGTCCCACCACGACGGGCAGCACCACCAGGTCGTGCAGCACCGCGGCGCCGAGCACCCAGACGATCCAGGAGCGCCGTGAGCCCAGGGCGGGGTCGATCCACATGCCCCGCACGGCGATCGCCATGGTGACCCAGCCGAGGGCGACGACGACCAGCGCCACGGGCCCCGGTCGAGACGTCCCGTCGGCAGGCGGAACCCGTGTCATCGGAGCTCCAGCCGGGTGACCCACTTCGTCTGCGCTACGCCGGGTCGGTTGGGTGCGATGAGCCGCAGCGGCGCGCCGTGGTCGGCCGCGAGCGGTTCGCCGTTCACCTCGTACGCGAGCAGGCAGCGAGGATCCGCGACGGCGGCGGCGCTCAGCGTCGAGGAGCGGTAGCCGCCCTTCGTCTGGCCGGACTCCACCGTCAGCTCGCTCGGCCCCAGACCCGCACGTGCGAGCACCTCTCGGACCGGGACGCCGCGCCAGGTCGCCATGGCGCTCCACCCCTCGACGCACGCGATCGGCAGGTCCTCGGTGCGCGCCGGAAGGACCCGGAGGTCCGACAGCGTGAAGCGGGAGGAGGCACCGGCGGCCGCCACCAGGGTCAGGCGGTAGTCCTCGTCCGCCAGGTCCGAGGTCCCTGCCGCCGCCGCGCTGCGGTTGACGGGCAGGCCCTGGGGCCCGATGTCCGGCCGTCGCGGCGCGAGCGCCGTCGTGCGGCGCAGCCACGGCACCGTCTGTCCAGCGGTGAGCAGGGTGAGCAGACCGGCAGCGCCCGCCACCGTTCCCAGGAGCGCGCGGCGGGTCATCTCGCCCGGCGTCGTCGGGACGAGCAGCACCGGGGCCCTGCGCACCAGGACCTCGCGCAGGGTCGGGGCCTTCAGGGCGACGTGGATGGCGGTGGCGCCGAGCACCAGCCAGGCCGCCCACCAGTGCGCGACGGGGAAGAAGAAGCGCCACGGGTACCACTGCGCGATGTTGGCGGCGCCCGAGGCGAGCAGGAACAGCGAGCCGCCGACCAGCGGGATCAACGCCGCCCGCTCCATCAGCTCCATCGGGTCGCGCAACCTCGGACGACGGGGGAGCTGCGGAGCGACGGCGTACAGCTTCGCGAGCAGCAGCGGGATCGAGACGAGTCCGGTGACCACGTGGAGGCCCTGGCTGGCGCGGTAGAGACCGGTCGGGCCTCGGGGCAGGGTCAACCACGCCGGGGGGTGCTGCTGGAGGTGGGACCAGACCCCCGTCAGCAGGCAGATCCCGATGGTCACGCCGAGGGCCACCCCCAGCAGCGCCGCCGTGCGGGGCGAGTGCACCGAGCGGGTGGCGGCCCGTGACCTGGCGGACTCCGCCCGGGACCACAGCTCTGATGCGTCCATCCAACCGACCGACCGACCCTCGTGCGACGACGGTGGGTACCCGAGGCGTGCGATCGGGAAACGTTCGTTGAGCACCGGTCATCGTGGGTACAGGGTCTCCATGACGAACGTGTTGGGCTCGTGGCGCGCCGACGCGGCCCCGCTCGTGCTGCTCACCTTCCTGGGCGCGGCGCCGGTCGTGCTCCTGGGTGCCTGGCTGACCCGGCGACGCGGTGGCGCTCCGCTGTCGCGCCAGGTCCTGGTGGTGGCGCTGGCGCCGCTGATGGCGACCTGGGTCGGAGCGCTGCTGGCCGCACGGCTGATGTTCATCAGCCAACGGGACCTGGCCCGCCTCGGCCTGATCGCCGCGAGCGCCGCGGTGGTGGGTGTGCTCGCTGCGGGGCAGCTCACCCGAAGGGTCCGGCGCGACACCGCGGCGCTCGAGTCGCTGTCACGTGCGCTCGGCGAGGGACGCGCCGACGTGGGCGACTCGGACGCCGCCGTGACCGAGCTGGGCCGACTCGGTGCGCAGCTCCGGGCCATGTCCAGCGAGCTGGTGGCCGCGCACGACCGGGAGCGGCGCCTGGCGGCGTCGCGACGCGAGCTGGTCGCGTGGGTGTCGCAGGACCTCCGGGCGCCGTTGGCGGAGATCCGCGAGCTGAGCTCGCCGCCGACGCCAGGGCCCGGCGATCCGACCGGGGACGAGCTGCGGATGGCGGCGATCCGGGAGCAGTGCGACCGGCTGGCGCTCCTCGTGGACGACCTCTTCGAGCTGAGCCGGATCGCGAGCGGTGCCCTCGAGCTGGAGTCGCGGCCGCTGCCCTCGGCGGACCTGCTCGATGGGGCCGTGGCCGCTGTGCAGGGGCAGGCCGCGGCGAGGCGCATCGAGCTGGTGTGCGAGGCGGAGTCGACGCCACGACTCGTCGCTGCGCCGGTCGAGGCGGCGAAGGTCCTGCGCCACCTGCTCGAGGACGCCGTGTCCCGCACTGCGGATGGGAGCCGGGTGCGGGTCACACTGGTCGCCGACCTGCACGATGCGGTCATCACGATCATCGACGGCGTCCCGTCGACGACGGCACCCGAGGTCGCTGCCGGGCGGTTCTTCGAGGCCGCCTTCCGCAGCGTCCGCGCGGACCGACCCGACGACGTCGCGGCGCCGGGGGCGACCGCCGGCGTGCTCGGGGTGGCGGCCGCCGACCGCTCCGGTC
>JAFAFZ010000178.1 GCA_023423215.1 Actinomycetes bacterium | reverse complement strand
CGACGGACGCGCTGGCCGCCGGACGCGACGGCGCGGACCAGCGCTACGCGGTCGCGCTCGAGCGGTGGCTCGCGCTCGGCGCCGCGGGCCTCGAGGCCCGCGCGCCGGCCACGCCGGCGTCGGTCGGCCTCGACGTGCCGCTCGACCCCCTCATGACCGCGCTCTCGGGCGGCCAGGCGGCACGTGCCGGGCTCGCGTCGCTGCTGCTCAGCCGATTCGACGTCCTGCTCCTCGACGAGCCGACCAACGACCTGGACCTGGCGGGGCTCGCCCAGCTCGAGCGGTTCGTCACCGACAGCGACGCCGGCGTGGTCGTCGTCAGCCACGACCGGGAGTTCCTGTCCCGCACCGTGACCTCGGTGCTGGAGCTCGACCTGCACCAGCAGTCGGTGCACCTCTACGGCGGCGGCTACGACGCGTACCTGGCTGAGCGGGCCGTTGCCCGTGAGCACGCACGCGAGCGCTACGAGGAGTACGCGACCACCCGGGGCGCGCTCCAGGAGCGGGCCCGCACCCAGCGCGCGTGGGCCGACAAGGGCGCCCGGGCGGCACGCCGCAACCCGGTCGACAACGACAAGTTCGTGAAGAACTGGGCCGTGTCCTCGTCCGAGAAGCAGGCGGCGAAGGCCCGCCAGACCGACAGGGTGCTCGAGCGGCTCGAGGTCGTCGACGAGCCGCGCAAGGAGTGGCAGCTCCAGCTCTCGTTCGCCGGCGCGCCGCCGTCGGGACGGGTCGTCGCGACGCTGAACGCTGCGATCGTGCGGCGTGGCGGGTTCACGCTCGGCCCGGTGACCCTCCAGGTCGACCGCGGCGATCGCATCGCCATCACGGGTGACAACGGGTCCGGCAAGACGACGCTGCTGTCGCTGCTGCTGGGCGAGCTGTCGCCGGACGAGGGCGGTGCCTCGCTCGGCGCCGGGGTCCGGGTCGGACGCATCGACCAGGCGCGTGGCGCGTTCGTCGGCGACGAGCCGCTGCTCGACCGCTTCGCTGCCGAGGTGCCCGAACTGGCGGCGTCCGAGGTCCGCACCCTGCTCGCCAAGTTCGGGTTGGGCGGCGAGCACGTGCTGCGCCCCGCGGGCACGCTCTCCCCCGGCGAGCGCACCCGGGCAGCGCTCGCGCTGCTCCAGGCGCGGGGCACCAACCTGCTGGTCCTGGACGAGCCGACGAACCACCTGGACCTGCCGGCGATCGAGCAGCTCGAGGCCGCGCTCGACGTCTTCGACGGCACGCTGCTGCTGGTCACCCACGACCGCCAGCTGCTGGCGCGGGTGCGCACGACGCGTCGCCTCGTGGTCGACGCCGGCACGATCGCCGAGGTCGACGTCGACTGACCGGCGGGCACCTGATCGGCCGCGACGCCGCCACTACCGTGGCCGCGACGTCGACCCGGAGGTACCCATCGTGATCAAGGGGTTCAAAGAGTTCATCATGCGCGGCAACGTCATCGACCTGGCGGTCGGTGTCGTCATCGGTGCCGCCTTCAACGCCCTGGTCACGCAGCTGACCAAGTCCTTCCTGCAGCCGCTGATCGGTGTGCTGCTCGGCGGTGGTGTCGACGGCGGCACGTTCACGATCCGTGGACAGGTCTTCGACGTCGGGGCGTTCATCAACGCCGTCATCACCTTCGTGCTCACCGCCGCGGCGCTGTACTTCCTGGTGGCCGCGCCGTTCAACCACCTGCGCGAGCGCCGCTCGAAGGGTGAGGAGGCCGAGGTGCCGCCCACCAACGAGGAGAAGATGGTGGCGCTGCTCGAGCAGATCGCCGCCCAGAAGAACACCTGAGCGCGTCGATCGGGGCGACTGTCACTGCGCCGGCGCAGACTGCCCGCATGACGATCGAACCGGACCCGGTGATGTCACGGATCGGCGAGGGCATCGCCCTGCGACAGCAGGGTGACGCCCCCGCCGCCCGTGCGCTGTTCGCGCAGGTGTGGGAAGAGCTGCCGGCGGACGGCGACGCCCTGCACCGCTGCGCGCTGGCGCACTCGATGGCCGACGTGCAGGACGATCCTGCGGACGAGCTCCTGTGGGACCTGCGTGCGCTGGCCGCCGCGGACGAGCTGACCGACGAGCGCGTCACCGAGGCGACCGCGGGCACCTCGGTGCGGGCGTTCCTGCCGTCGCTGCACCTGAACCTGGCCGACGTGTACCTCCGCCTGGACCAGCCCGAGGACGCTTCGCGCCACGCGCAGCTCGGTGGCGAGGCGCTCGATGCGCTGCCCGACGACGGCTACCGGCAGATGATCGAGCAGGGCCTCGCGCGGGTGCGCGTGGAGCTCGGCTGACGCTCAACCCTCGACGTCGCCAGGGCCCTCGACCCGGACCTCGGCGCCCAGCTGAGCGGCGAGCGTCTGGCTGCGACTCGCGGCCGAGTACTGCTCGAGCGTCAGGTCCGAGTCCTCGGCGCCGAGCAGCCGGATCGTGACCACCTCGCCGTCGTCGCGCACCTCGAGGTCCTCGACCGCGGCGTCGTGGTTGCGGTCCAGGCCGATCGCGACGCGCAGCATCGCGGAGGCCGCCCGTACGACGGCCCGGTCGTGCTCGTGCAGCGCCGCGAACTCGGGGTGCTTCTCCTCGGAGGGCGCGCTCTTGCGGTGGTACCGGGCGATCTGCGCGATGAGCTCGATCTCGCGGTCCGTGAAGCCCATCAGGTGCTCCGAGTTCCGGATCACGTAGTAGCTGTGCTTGTGGTGGCGCGAGTGCGAGATGAACAGCCCGACGTTCGACAGCAGCGCCGCCGCCTCGAGCAGCTCACGCTCGGCGTCGCCGAGCCCCAGCCG
>JAFAFZ010000164.1 GCA_023423215.1 Actinomycetes bacterium | reverse complement strand
GCTCAACCACGTGCTGGGCCTGGACAGCGCCTGCGTCCTGCCCACCACGAAGTAGCCCACGTCGAACGAGCCCACGTCGACGTAGCCCCGGGACGCGCCGAGGAGCGGCTCCCGGGGGACCCGCTCGACCCGGTCGTCGAAGCGGAGGGTCATCCCAACACCAGACCCCATCACCACTGGTGAGAGGAGGACCCTCGATCTGCGCCACCCGTGGGAGAGGAAGGGTGGATGGGAGGATGACGCAGAACGTGGCGTGAGCCACTTGCACATCCTGCCCCAGATGCAACCCCCGGTGCCAGCACCTCGGCAGTGGCTGATGACATCCGCAGCTGACTTTTCCTCAGCCACTGTATGTGCGCAGAGCATCGGGTCCGACAGGGGTCGGATCGGTGGTCCGCAGCGACCGCGCAGCGAGGACCGCGAGGCCGATCGAGACGACCGCCAGCACCAGGTGCACGGCGATGAACGCCGCCCCCTCGTCGCTCGCCAGGGCGATGTCGGCGCCCCGCACCAGCCAGACGAGGGTCGTCCAGACGCCGAGCAGCGCCACGCCGACGCGAGCGGCTCCGGGCAGCCCCCGACGACGCACCACGGCCAGGCCCAGCGCCACCAGGAGCACCACCGCCGGCAGCCACAGCGTGGCCGAGAGCAGCAGCGACCAGTTCCGCGTCGCAGTGCTGATCTCGTCGTCGCCGAGGATGTTGCGCACCCGCACCAGGCCCCAGACGAACACCGTCCAGAGCAGGAAGGAACCGACGAGGAGCTGGGAGCGGCGCGACATCGGCTCCACGGTACCTTCGGCCCCCGGGAGGCCCCCGTCGCGGGCCGGCGGTGGATCTGCCCGACGGATCGGGTTCACTGGCAGGGCAGGTGCCGACGGCGCACCACCACCGTGGGAGAGGGTCCTCGTGGCAGCACCACTTCGCAGCAGCCGCACGACGGTGTGCGCGGCGCTCCTCGCGCTCGGCGCACTGGCGGCCGCGTGCACCGGGCCCCGCGACGCGCGGACGTCGCCGCCACGCCCCGACTCCCCCTGCACGCCTCGGGCCGACGAAGCGCCGTCGAAGGCGCTGCTGCGCTGCGGCGACCGCTCGGTCGCGTTCGTCGAGACGACCTGGGCCAACGGCACCGGCGTCGTGATCGAGGCGCGGGGCGAGGTGTACGTCGTGACGAACCTGCACGTCGTCGACCCCTTCGCCAGCGCGGACGTGGCGGTCGGCGGACAGATCGACGTGGGTCGCCTGCCGGTCGTCGGCACCGACGTCGCCACCGACATCGCACTGCTCGGACCGATCGACGCCGGGGACTCGAGTGCGCTGCAACCGCTCGAGCTGGGCGACCCCCGGGTCGAGAAGGGCGACGACGTGTTCCTCGTCGGGTTCCCCGGCACGATCGACTCGGACGAGACCGACCTGACCATCACGTCGGGGCTCGTGTCGCGCACCCGTGAGGCCGAGGGGTGGGACCAGACCTACGTCCAGTCGGACGCACTCATCGGCCACGGCCAGTCGGGCGGTCCGCTCTTCGCGGCGACCGGCGAGGTGATCGGCATCAGCGGATTGTCGTTCCACGACGGGTTCGCGCTGGCGCTGAGCGTCCAGGACGTCGCGCGCTCGGTCCACCGCATCCTCGAGGACCCGGGCTCCGAGGTGCCGCTCATCCCCCAGGGCGACGACGACCCGACGGGCCTGGCGACCGAGGCCCTCACCGAGGGCACGGCGTCGATCGGCGCCGAGACCGAGGACGTGCTGCTCGTGCTGCCGCCCTCCGACGAGGAGCGCACCTGGAACTTCACCGTCGACGCGCCGCCGGGCGAGCTCTACGTCGACGCCTACGACGCCCTCGACTACGAACTGCTCGCCACGAACGGCGTCAGCGAGCAGCTCGCGTGGCAGGACCTGATCGAGGAGGCCGCCGAGTTCGGCGAGGACCCCGCGGTGCTGGCAGAGGACTACGGCATGGACGACTGGACCGGTCCCGTCGGCCAGGTGTCGCCCGGGGTGTTCCGCGTCGAGGTCCCGGCGGAGACGCCGGTCGAGCTGACGCTCGGCTCGTACGCCGAGACGCCGATCGACGTCTCGTGGACCTCCGATCCCGGCCTGTGGGGACCGCCGGAGCCCGAGCAGGTCACGCCGCTGCTGCTCGACACCGCGGTCGAGGACGTGCTGAGCAGCAGCACGCCGGGGCGGGGGTACACGATCGAGCTGACCGAGGGGCAGGAGCTCGAGATCGCGGCGAGCTCGCCCCAGGGCGACGTCTCGGTGTCGATCGTCCCGCCCGGCGGATCCGGCGGCACCACCGGGTCCTTCGACGAGTTCGAGTACGAGGACGAGGACGGCGGCTTCTTCGACGACTCCGGCGAGGGGCTCTACGGCCTCGACGTGCTCGAGGAGTACACGGCCGAGGACGGCGGCACCTACGAGGTCTGGATCGAGAGCTACGACGACTTCTCGATGGCGTACCGCCTCGAGGTCCGTCGACGCTGAGGACGCCGCAGCCGCGGAGTTGACAACGTTCCCGCCGGGGTCGTTCACTCACGCTCCTCGCAACGAGGAGAGGAACCGGCGGATGATCCAGGGAACGTGGCGGCGCGCGTGCGTCGCGACCGTGCTCGTGCTCGGGCTCGCGGCCAGCGCGGCGTGCAGTTCGTCGAGCGACGCCGCCGACTCGGCGACCAGCGGCTCGAAGGACGAGGCGGTCGCCGCCACGCCCTGCACGCCCGAGGGCGACGAGAAGCCGGCCAAGTCCCTGCTGCGCTGCAGCGAGCACTCGATCGCCTTCATCGAGACGCTGTACGCGACCGGGACCGGCGTCGCCGTGCGCGTCGACGACCAGGACTACGTGCTGACGAACCTGCACGTCGTCGACCCGTTCGACTCCGCGGACGTGTCGCTCGGCGGGGTCGAGGACCTCGGCCGCCTGCCGGTCGCAGGCACCGACGTCGCCGCCGACCTGGCGCTGCTGGGGCCGATCGATGACGCGGGCGACGCGTTCGAGCCCGTCGCGCTCGGCGACCCCTCCCCCGAGAAGGGCGACGACGTCTTCCTGGTCGGCTTCCCCGGCACCGCGGACGTCGACGAGGCCGACCTGACGATCACGGCCGGACTCGTGTCGCGCCTGCGTGACGCGGACGGCTGGGACCAGACCTACATCCAGACCGACGCCGTCATCGGCGAGGGCCAGTCCGGCGGCGCGCTCTTCGGCGAGGGCGGCGAGCTCCTCGGCATCAGCGGGCTGTCCTACGACCCGTCGTTCGCCCTGGCGCTCGAGGTCCAGGACGTCGAGACGGCGGTGGACCGGATCGTCGCCGGAGACGGCGACGACGTCATCGAGGTCCCCCAGACCGCCGAGGACGAGGGCACCCCGGCCGCGGGCGACGGCGCCACCGAGGGCACGGTGTCGTTCGTCGACGACATCGAGACGCCCACGCTCTTCCTGCCGCCCTCCGAGGAGGACCGCACCCTGGAGCTGGCGGTGACGGGCCCCGAGGGCCGGTTCGCCGTGTCGATCGTCGACAGCTACACCGGCGAGCCGCTCGCGGTGAACGCCGCGGGCGTCGCGCTGACCGACGAGCTCGTCGCGTCCGCCGTCGAGCGCTCCGGCATGACCGCCGAGGAGCTGGGTGCGGCCATCCCGCCGGTCACGCCCGACGTCGCGGCCCGCGAGGTCGCACCCGACGTGCTCTCGGTCGAGCTCGGTGCCGGCGAGTTCGCCGAGGTCGTCCTGACGATCGCGCCGGACGCCACGCCGGGCGAGCTGTCCTGGACCTCGTCGCTGCCGCTGTGGACCCTGACCGAGGAGCTGCCGGTGACGACGCTCGAGCTGGGCGAACCGGCCGAGGGCATCGTCGGCGGCTACCAGCTCGGCGTGCCGTTCGAGGTCGAGCTGGAGGCGGGTCAGGAGGTCGAGCTCTCGGCCAGCTCGCCCCAGGGCGACGTCGCGCTGGTGATCGCGGAGCCGGGGCGCCGCATCGACTCCTTCGACGTCAACCTGCAGCTGCCCGACGACGCCCTGACCTTCCTCGACGACTCCGACGAGGGGCTCTACGGCCTCGACGTGCTCGAGCCGTTCACCGCGGACGTCGCGGGCACGTACCAGGTCTGGATGCAGAACTACGAGTACACGCCCCTCGCCTACCGCGTCGTCGTCCGGGAGCCCGGATCGGGCGACTCGGGCCGTGACGGTGCGGCGAAGGGCGACGGGGACGCCTGAGCGCCCGGCGGCTCAGCTGGCGGTGCGGCGACCGACGACGCTGTCCGCGACCGCCAGCTTCACCACGTGGGGCAGCTCTCCCAGGCCGTGGGCCTGGACCTGCGTCTCGCACGTGATCTCGACCCAGTCCGGCAGGTGCGGGCCGACGCCGATGGCGAAGACCTCGCCCGGCGCAGCGGCCTCGCACAGCCGGGCTGCGTGGTTCGCGGCGGGACCGATGTAGTCGTCCCCCTCGAACAGCAGGACGTGCCCGCCGGCGATGCCGGCGTGGATGTCGAAGTTGTCGGTCTCGAAGCGCAGGCTCAGCTCGCAGACCGCGGCGATGACGGGACCCGGCTCGACGCCGACGAGCATGGCGCCGTCACCCAGCCACTTCAGCACCCGCACCCCGCGGCGGCCTGTGACGCCGCGCACGGCGCTGCGGAAGCGGGTCAGGACCTCGAGCGCGGCAGGCGTGCCGTGGCGCTCGGTGAACGAGGTGAAGCCGCAGACGTCGACGAAGGCGAACCAGCGCTCGAGGGTCTGGGAGACGTCGACCCACTCGGGTACGGGCGGCTCGACCCCCGTCCCGCCGGGCGCGACGTTCGGGCGTGGTGCCCCGAACTGGATGCCGCGTGTTCGATTCTCACTCACCTGGACCACCTCTGAGTCCGCCCTCGGGCGGGTTCCTCGCGGTCCCCCGTGCTCCCGATGCTGACACGTCCCTGCAAACTACTGCAAGCAATCGCAAACTCTCGTTCGCATTCTCCACTGGATCGGTGACGACGCCCCCGGCTCGCCGCCGACGGGCTAGTCGAAGAGCCGCAGCTCGTCGGACGTCCCCCCACCAGTGTGCCGGAGTCCGGGCCAGGGCAGCGCGTCCATGAAGGCCCACGACCGACGGTGGATCGGCGTCGGGCCGTAGCCACGCAGCGCGATCTGGTGCCTCGGGCACGGATAGCCCTTGTTCCGGTCGAAGTCGAAGCCCGGGTAGTGCTCGGCGTCGGAGCGCATCAGGCGGTCACGGGTCACCTTCGCCAGGATCGAGGCAGCGGCGATCGAGAGGACCTTGGCGTCGCCCTTGACGATCATCCGGGTCCTGCCGTTGGCGACGAAGTCCCAGTTGCCGTCGATGAGCACGACGTCGGGTTCGACGCCGAGCCCCTCGAGCGCCCTGCGGGCCGCCAGCCGCTGGGCCTCGGACATGCCGAGCTCGTCGCACTCGCGATGGCTCACGTGGCCGACCGACCAGGCGGAGCACCAGTCGCCGATGCGGTCGAAGAGCTGCTCACGACGGGCCTCGGTGAGCTGCTTGGAGTCCCGCACGCCGTTCACCCGACGGTCGCGGGGCAGCACCGCCGCGCCGATGCTGAGCGGTCCGGCCCATGCGCCACGGCCCACCTCGTCGAGTCCGACCACGACCTCGTGACCCTCGTCCCAGAGCTGCTTCTCGATGGTGAGGGTCGGGCCGGAGCGCCGGGGCGGCATGGCGCACACGGTAGTTCCACTCGGCACCTGTCGACCCACGGCCCGGCGGCGCGCTCCGTACCCGGCCGCCGACCTCGCCCGGACCGAGCCGGACCGGACGAGGACCGAACGAGGTTCTCGCCCGCTGCCCTTGTGGTTCGCGGGGGCGGGGCCGATGGG
>JAFAFZ010000157.1 GCA_023423215.1 Actinomycetes bacterium | reverse complement strand
TCGCCGGCCAGGCCGGCGCCGACCACGGTCGACCCGTCGGCGAGCTTCATGCCGGTGACGCCGCCCGCGTTGCGGCCCTGTGCCGGCACGGTGGCGACGTCGCAGCGCATCGCCTGCGCGTTCGAGGCGACGGCGACGAGCTCGTGGCCGTCCGGCGCCGAGAACGCCGCGACGACCGTGTCGCCGGGCTTCAACTTGATGCACGGCTTGCCCGAGGGCGTCCCGGTGAGCTCGGCGACGGCCAGCCGCTTCATCATGCCGCTGGCCGTGACCAGCAGCAGCGGCGGCGGCTCCTCACCCCCGGCGGGCGGCGCCGTGACCAGCATCCGCACGGCCTCGCCCTTGTCCAGGGGGAACAGCTCCGACAGGCCGGTGCCGCGGCTGCGGCCGGTCACCTCGCCGATGCCCTCGACGTCGGTCTGGAAGACGCGACCCCGTGTCGTGAGCGCCCACAGCGGCGAGTGGGTCGTGGTGGCCACCCGCTGGACCAGCACGTCGTGGCGGCCGAACGTCGCCGGCTTCGGGCCGTCGACGGGCTCGCGACCGAGCATCCCGGACTGCGACAGCGCGACGACGCACGGCTCGTCCACGCGGCTCGCAGCGACCTCGGCGGCGTGCTGTTCGAGGGTGACGTCGTCGAGCTGGTCGGGTCGGATGATGGTCGAGCGGCGCGGCACGGCGAAGCGGTCGACGAGCTCGCCCAGCTCCTTCAGCACGATCGTCCGCTGGCGCTGGTCCGAGGCGAGGATCTTCTGGAAGTCCTCGACCTGGGCACGGAGGTCGTCGACCTCGGCCTGCAGCTCGATCTTGGCGAGCGCCGTGAGGCGGCGGAGCTGCATGTCGAGGATGTGCACCGCCTGGACGTCGGTCAGCGACAGCTCCGCGATGAGTCGGGCGCGGGCCTCGGCGACGTCGTGCGAGGAGCGGATGATCGAGACCACCAGGTCGATGGCGTCGAGCGCGATGAGCAGGCCCTCCAACAGGTGGAGCCGGCGCTGCGCCTTGTCGAGCCGGAACTGGGTGCGGCGCCGGACGACGTCGAGGCGGTGCTCGATGTAGTGGTGGCAGAGCTCGTAGAGCCCGACGGTGGTCGGGTTGCCGTCGACGAGCACGACGTTGTTCACGCCGAACGTCTCTTCCAGCGGGGTCTGCCGGTAGAGCTCGGTCAGCACGGCGCGGGCGTTGGCACCGGGGCGCAGTTCGATCTCGAGCCGGAGGCCGGTGTGGCGGTCGGAGAGGTCCTTGACGTCGCTGACCATCGGCAGCTTCTCGGCGCGCATCAGCTCGCGCAGGCGGGTCACCACCCGCTCGGGGCCGACCTGGAAGGGCAGCTCGGTGACGACGAGGCCCTCTCGTGCCCGGGTCAGCTTGGTGATCTCGACCTTGGCGCGGATGCGGAAGCTGCCGCGCCCGGTCTCGTACGCGTCACGCAGGCCGTCGTCGATGACGATGCCGCCCGAGGGCAGGTCCGGACCGGGCAGCACGGCCATGAGCTCGTCCACCGTGGGCTTGGGCCGACGCTTGGTCATGACGAGCTCGATCGCCCGGAAGACCTCGGCCAGGTTGTGGCCCGGCATGTTCGTGGCCATGCCGACCGCGATGCCGGAGGTGCCGTTGACCAGCAGGTTGGGCAGGCGAGCGGGGAGGTAGAGCGGCTCTTCGTTCTCGCCGTCGAAGGTCGCCCGCATGTCGACGGTCTCTTCGTCGATCTCGTCGAGCATCTCCATCGCGGCGGCGGTGAGGCGGCACTCGGTGTAGCGGTAGGCGGCGGGCGGATCGTCGAGGGTGCCGAAGTTCCCGTGCGGGTCGACGAGGGTGATGTTGCGGCTGAAGTCCTGGCCCATCTTGGTGAGGGCGTCGTAGATCGAGCCGTCGCCGTGCGGGTGGTACTTGCCCATCGTGTCGCCCACGACGCCGGCGCACTTCTTGTGCGGACGGTCCGGGCGCAGGCCCTTCTCGGCCATGGCGTGCAGGATCCGGCGCTGCACCGGCTTGAGGCCGTCGCGCACGTCGGGGATGGCGCGGGCGGTGATGACCGAGAGCGAGTAGGCGAGGTACGAGCTCTCCATCTCGTCGGTGACGGGGACCTCGATCACGTCCCGTGCGAAGTCGTCGAACAGCTCTTCCTGGCGAGGCATGCCCGCCATTCTTCCAGCGCCGGACGACACCCCGGGGGAGACCACCGGGACGGCCGTCCCGCCGCTGGGTCGCCGGAGCGGTGCCGCAGATCTACGTACCGGCCAGCCCTACAGGCCCATCATCGCCACGAGGCCGTGGTCGTGGCCCGCGGTGTAGCCGCCGTCCACGGCGACGGCCTGCCCCGTCAGGAACGAGGCGTCCGAGGACAGCAGGAACGACGCCACCGACGCGATCTCGGACGGCTGGCCGAAGCGGCGCAGCATGTGCGCATCGCGGAAGGAGTCGCGCACCTCGCCCATGCCGTCCATGTCGAACACCGCGGACATCATCGGCGTCTCGATGAAGCCGGGGCAGATGGCGTTGGCGCGGATGCCCTGTCGGCCGTAGTCGATGGCCAGGTTCTTGGTCAGCAGCACCACCCCGCCCTTGGACGCGTTGTAGGCACTGCCGCCCGAGGTGCCCTCGAGGCCCTCGATGCTGGCGACGGTGACGACGGCGCCGCGGCCACGGCCCTCGATCGGTTCCTGGCCGACCATCTGCGCCAGCGCGTGCCGGGCGGTGGTGAAGGTGCCGGTCAGGTTGATCGAGATGATGCGATCCCACTCGGCCGGTTCGATCTGGTGCACCGCACCGCCCCCTGCGACCCCGGCCGCGGTGACGACGCCGTCCAGGCGACCGTGCTCGGCGGCGACCCGGGCCACCACCGCCGCGGTCGCCGCGTCGTCGCGCACGTCGAGCTCGACGAACGAGAAGCGGTCGGCCGGCAGGGCGTCGTCCGACAGCGGTTCCTGGACGTCCGCGCCGACGACCCGGGCACCGTCCGCGACCAGCCGCTCGGCCGTCGCCAGTCCGATGCCGGAGCTGGCCCCGGTCACCAGGAACGTGTGGTCCGTCAGATCCGCCATCGAGTCCCCCTCGGTCGTGTGCGCCGCACTGCCCC
>JAFAFZ010000024.1 GCA_023423215.1 Actinomycetes bacterium | reverse complement strand
ACCTCGGGTCGCGCACGGACGAACACGAGCCAGGGGGACGGATGAGCGAGAGCGACGGAGCAGGCCCGACGCCGGCGACGATGCGGGCGTGGCGGGTGCACGAGTGGGGTCAGCCGCTCGAGGTGCTGCAGCTCGACGTCGTCGACGTGCCCGAGCCCGGGCCGGGCGAGCTGCGGGTGCGGGTGCAGGCCATCCCGCTCAACCTCAACGACATGGAGCGCATCACCGGGCTGAACATGATGGTGCGACCGGACCTGCCCTGCACCCCGGGCATGGAGGTCATGGGCGTCGTCGACGCGTGCGGCGAGGGCGCCGAGGCCTGGCTCGGTGCGCGGGTCGTCGCGACGACCAAGGGGGCGTCCGGCGGGTGGGCCGAGTACGCCATCTGCCCGACGGTCTCCGCGTTCGTGATGCCCGACGACATCCCGCTCCCCGACGCGGCCGCGCTGTACTTCCCGTTCCACCTGGCCGGGCTCGGCCTCTTCGACCGGGCCGGCCTGCCGGCCGGCGAGAGCGTGCTGATCCACGCGGCGGCCGGCGGGTCCGGCACCGCAGCCGTCCAGCTGGCGGTCGACGCGGGGGCCAAGGTGTTCGCGACCGCAGGCTCCGACGAGAAGGTCCAGCTGTGCCGTGACCTCGGCGCGCACGTGGCGATCAACTACCGCGAGCAGGACTTCGCCGAGGTCGTGCTCGCCGAGACCGGTGGGCGTGGCGTCGACGTGGTGTTCGACAACGTCGGTCCTGCGGTGTTCGAGGACTCGGTGAAGGCGACCGCCTACGACGGGCGCTACCTCATGATGGGCTTCGCCTCGGACAAGTCGAAGGCCGACGAGCCGTCGATCGTGCCGCGCAAGGTGATCGCCGCCAACATCAAGCTGTGCGGGGTGCTGCTCTCGTACGCCGAGCCGGACTTCGCCGCGATGCTCAAGCAGATGATGGGCTTCAACTTCCTGCCGCGCGAGACGGGCGAGCGCATCACGGACTCGATCGTCGAGCTGGTGCGCGCCGGCACGGTGCGCCCGGTCATCGGCCAGCAGATCGGCTTCGAGGACGTGCCCGACGCGATCGTCGCGATGGTCGAACGGCGCACCATCGGCCGCACCGTCGTCGAGCTCTGAGCGCAACAGGCCCGGGGTCTCACCGCATCCCCCCCCGCATTCTCGGAACGAACCGACCGTTTCGCGAACGATCCGTTCCGAGTTCCCCGACCGGCACCAGCCGCCTCCACGTTCTCGGAACGAACCGACCGTTTCGCGAACGATCCGTTCCGAGGTCAGCGGGCGGGGCCGTGGTCCAGCAGCTGGCGCACGCGGGCGGCCTGGCGTGACAGGTGCTCACGTTCGGCCAGGTTGGGCGCGTGCAGCGCGGCATGGGCGTACAGCTCGACGGCCACATCGAGGTCGCCGTTGCGCTCGTGCAGCACCGCGGCGACGGCGTCACGGCGCGGCACGTCCCCGTCGATCTCGGCGAGGGCCGCCAGTCCCGCCGGCGTGCCGTCCGCCTGACCGATCGCGACGGCGCGGTTGAGCCGGACGACGGGCGTGTCGGTGAGGCGCAGCAGCTCGTCGTACCACTCGACGATCTGCACCCAGTCGGTCTCCTCGACCCGGGGCGCGTCGGCGTGCAGCGCGGCGATCGCCGCCTGCACCTGGTACTCGCCGAGCTGGTCCCGGGTCAGGGCCGCCTGCAGGATCTGCACGCCTTCGGCGATCAGCGTGGTGTCCCACCGGCTGCGGTCCTGCTCGGCCAGCGGCACCAGCGCGCCGTCGGGCCGCGTGCGGCTGACCCGCCGTGCGTGGTGCAGCAGCATCAGCGCCAGCAGTCCGCGGACCTCGGGCTCGTCGATGAGCGAGCTGAGCTGGCGGGTCAGGCGGATCGCCTCGGCCGACAGGTCGACGTCGCCCGAGTAGCCCTCGTTGAACACGAGGTACAGGACCCGTGCGACCGTGCGGACGTCGCCGGGCCGTTCGATGCCGGCGGTTGCGACGGTGCGCTTTGCCCGGCTGATGCGCTGCGCCATCGTCGCCTCGGGCACCAGGTACGCCTGGGCGATCTGGCGGGTGGTCAGGCCGCCGACGGCGCGCAGCGTGAGCGCGACCGCCGACGACGGTGTCAGGTCCGGGTGGGCGCACAGGAAGTACAGCCGCAAGGTGTCGTCCGCGTGCGGGACCTCGCCGGTGGGCGGCTCGGCGTCGACGCGCTCCTCGCGGCCCCGGCGGGCGACGTCCGATCGCACGACGTCGAGGTAGGCGCGCCACGCGACCGTGATGAGCCAGCCGGTCGGGTCGGCCGGCGGCTCGTCCCGCCATGCCGAGAGCGCCCGGACGAGCGCCTCCTGGACGGCGTCCTCGGCGGTCGCGAAGTCGGCTCCACGACCGACGAGGACGCTCAGCACCCGGGGGACGAGCTGGCGCAGCTCGACGTCGTCCGGGCCCACGGTCAGTGGCACTCCAGGTCGCTGGACGGTGCAGTGAGGAACGGACGGACCTCGAGCCACTCGTGGATCGGGCGACCGCCGGCACCGGGTGCTGCCGAGAGCTCACCTGCCAGCTCGATGGCCCGGTCCTGCCCGTCGACGTCGATGATCATCCAGCCGGCGATCAGGTCCTTGGTCTCGGCGAACGGACCGTCCGTCACGGGCGGGCGGCCCTCTCCGTCGGAGCGGACCCACATGCCCTCGGGGGCGAGCGCCTGGCCGTCGACGAACTCACCGCTGGCCTCGAGGCGGGCGGCGAAGTCGTTCATGTAGCGGATGTGCGCCTCGACCTCGTCGGGCGTCCAGCGGTCCATCGGCACGTCGTTGTCCGGTGTCGGGGCGCCTCGGTAGTGCTTCAGCAGCAGGTACTTGGCCATGGTTCTGTCTCCTCGGTTCGACGCCCCCGTCGGGCGCTCGTACCCCTGGGACGCACCTGCGATCTCGTTCTCGACATCGTCGCGGCGATCTCTCCCGCTCTGCCCCTCCTCCTGCGAACTCGGAACGGATCGACCGTTCCACGAACCGATCGTTCCGAGTTCCCCGACCCGCTCAGCTCGTCCGCGATCGGTGCCTCAGGATGGTGCGACACCTTCAGGCGTCGGACGCCAGAGATCGCCGGTCGTCGCGCCACTGCCACCACGCAACCACGGCCGCCACGACAGCCATCACGGCCACGACCACCCGAAGCCCGTCGGCCAGGTAGGGGCTGGTGGCGCTGGAGCAGAGCGACATCACGGTGCACACCGCTGCCCCGACCCGGAACCGGCGCATCGCCGGCGACACGGACCGCACGCGTGCTCCACCCTCGTCCACGCCGTCGAAGGTACAGGAGCCGCGGGTTCCACCCACGAGCGTCCACGCCGCTCGGCTGCGCCGAGTGCAGCCGAACCGACTCGTCGCAACCCGGTCGCGAGGGATGTCCCCCACCCGTTCGCCGCGCCCCTCCGATCCCGGCGGCCCCGGCCCGTCTCCCTCGATACCGTGCACACGTGGACCGCCGCACCCCGCTCTACGACTCGATCGGGATCGGCTACACGAACGTGCGCCGGCCCGACCCGAGGATCGCCGAGCGGATCGCGGCGGCGCTCGGCCCGGCCACCACCGTCCTGAACGTCGGCGCAGGCGCCGGGTCCTACGAACCGGTCGACCGCACGGTGGTGGCGGTCGAGCCGTCGCTCCAGATGATCGGCCAGCGCCCGCCGACGGCCAGTCCCCTCGTCGTCCGGGGCGTCGCAGGCGACCTGCCGTTCCCCGACCGCAGCTTCGACGGCGCCCTGGCGCTGCTCACGGTGCACCACTGGCCGGACCCCGCTGCCGGACTCGCGGAGCTGCGCCGGGTCACCGAGAGCACCATCGTGGCGCTCACGTTCGACCACGCTGTGCACGCGCGACAGTGGCTCTCGGAGTACCTGCCGTCCATCGCCGAGATCGACGTCGACGTGCCGTCGCCCGCCGAGATCGCGGACCTGCTCGACGGCGGCCGCGTCGAGGAGCTGCCCGTGCCGGCGGACTGCGTCGACGGGTTCTGCCACGCCTGGTGGCGCCGGCCGGCGGCCTACCTGGACCCGGCCGTCCGAGCCGGGATCTCGGCCATCGCCCGGCTCCCCGACGACGAGGTGCGCGCCGGTATGGGCCGCCTCGCCGAGGACCTGGCGACCGGCGCCTGGCAGGACCGTCACCACGACCTGCTCGCGCTGGACGAGCTCGACGCCGGCTATCGGCTCGTCACCTCCCCGGGCTGACCGGGAACTGCTGCCACGACGCTGTCGCGGAAGCGCCCGCACGTCGGTCAGGCGAGTGCGGGGCTGGGATCGACCTGGGCGACCGCGTAGGCGCCGCGAACGCGCCGTTCGCCATCGCGAACCACAGGCACCGCGATGCCGGCCACCAGGTGAGCGACGCCCAGCGAAGGGGCCGCAACCCCGCAGGCCACCACAACCGCACGATCGCGGCGATCCCCGCCAGCACGGCGACCACGACGGCGAACCACCAGCCCCAGCCCAGTCCGCCGACGACGCTGCCGCGCCAGAACCCCACGCCGGCCGCCACGAGCACCGTCAGGATGAGACCGATGACCCGCTGCGCGGTGCTCGGCGTCTTCAGACCGAGCGCGTCGCGGGTCGCGCCGTGCGCGCCGCGCCACCCCGCCTCGACCAGCGCTTCGCCGATCACCTCGATGACGAGCTGGAAGACCAGCTCGAACAGGATCTCCATCCGCTCCCCTCCAGGACGGTGGACGCAGCGCGGGCCGATCGGCGTCGACCCGGCGAGAGCTGCGTCAGCCGGCCTCGGAGTGGGTGACGGGCGCTTCGCCCATCCACTCGCGCAGCGTGTTCTTCAGCTTCGTCTGCTGGATGAAGATGTCGTGCTCGGGAGCGATGCCGCCGCGGGCCTGCGGCGCCTTCCAGTAGAAGCTCATCCACTCCTGCACGCCCGACTGGCCGGCGCGAGCCGCCAGGTCGAGGAACAGCGCCAGGTCGAGCACCAGCGGTGCCGCCAGGATCGAGTCCCGGCACATGAAGTCGACCTTGATCTGCATCGGGTACCCCATCCACCCGAAGATGTCGATGGCGTCCCAGCCCTCCTTGTTGTCGCCGCGGGGCGGGTAGTAGTTGATGCGCACGACGTGGTCGATGTTGCCGTAGAGCTCGGGGTACACCTCGGGCTGGAGGATGGTGTCGAGGACGCCCAGCTTCGAGACCTCCTTGGTCTTGAAGTTCTCGGGGTCGTCCAGCACCTCGCCGTCCCGGTTGCCCAGGATGTTGGTCGAGTACCAGCCGCGCATGCCGAGCATGCGGGCCTTGAAGCCGGGCGCCAGGATCGTCTTCATCAGCGTCTGGCCCGTCTTGAAGTCCTTGCCGGTGATCGGCACGCCACGCTCGAGTGCGAGCTGCTCCATGCACGGCAGGTCGATCGACAGGTTTGGGGCGCCGTTGGCGTAGGGCACGCCGCTGACGAGCGCCGCGTACACGTACATCTGGCTCGGCGAGATGTTCTCGTCGTCCGCCTTCAGACCGGCCTCGAACGCCTCGATGGTCTCGTGGACCGCGGTGGGCTCCTGGTAGGCCTCGGTCGAGCCGCACCACACCATGACGAGCCGGTCGCACTCGTTCTCGGTGCGGAAGCTCTCGATGTCGGCGATGAGCTGCTGGGTCAGGTCCCACTTTGATTCGCCGGTCTTGACGCGCACGCCGTCGAGGTTGCGCACCCAGCGCTGGTCGAACACCGCGGGCATGGCGACGATGCCCTCGAGCGCGCCCGAGAGCGGGCCGAGGTCGCGCTCGTCGAGCACGCCGCAGGTGCGGGCGGCCTCGAGCGCGTTGGGTGAGATGGGGTCCCATCCGCCGAAGACGACGTCCTCGAGACCCGCGAGCGGCACGAAGTCCTTGATCAGCGGGTTGCGCCCTTCTTCGCGCTCTCCGAGGCGGATGTGGGCCATCTGGGACAGCGAGCCGATCGGCTCGGCCAGGCCCTGTCGGCTGGCGAGCACGCCGGCGTAAAGGGTGGTGGCGACCGCGCCCATGCCCGGGGTCAGGATGCCGAGGCGTCCGGTGGCGGGAGCGATCTGGAGGGGTTCAGCCATGGTCGAGACACTACGCGGTGCGCGAGTCCCACCCCATCCCGAGCGGTGTCAGCGCCCGGCGTCGCGAGCGGCCTCCGCGTCACGCACCTCGTCGATGCGTCGCTCGGTCGCACGCCGCAGCGCGTCCTCGGGGTCGAGCCCGGCGAGCTGCGCACGATCGACCAGTGCCAGGAGCGCAGCACCCAGTTCGGCCTCTCCGGCCAGCGGCTCCTCGCCCTGCACCAGACCGAAGCCGGCGGCCTTCTTCGCGACCTTCAGCGCCCGCGCGAGCGCCGGCATCGTCGCCGGGATGCCGTCGACGACCGAGGCGCGTCCCTGTTCGTCGCGCTTGCCGGCCTCCCACAGGGCGACGACCTTGTCGATCGGCGCCTCCGCGGTCGCGCCGCCGGTCGCGAGGTCGAGCGCAGCCTGGCGGGCGACGAGCTTGTCGTGGATCGACGCGGCGACGTCCGCGAGCGTGAACCACCCGGCCTCAGCACCGATCGCGGAGTGGAACACGACCTGGTAGAGCAGGTCACCCAGCTCCGAGCACAGCTCGTCGGCGCCCTCGCCCGTGTCCGGGTCGTAGGCGTCGATCGCCTCGAACACCTCGTAGGCCTCTTCCAGCAGGAACCGCTTCAGCGAGTCGTGGGTCTGCTCGGCCTTCCACGGGTCCTCGACCCGCAGGCGCCGCATGAGCTCGTCGAAGCGCACGACCTCGGCCGCGACCGGCGCGCCGAGCCGCGGGATCCACAGCGACGTCAGGTGGTCCGGTGTGAAGGAGCGGTCCAGGTCGGCCCACTCGACCCGTTCGATCGACTCGTCCGGCAGGCCGAGGCGCTGGAGCACCACGACCGGTTCGTCCGGGGGCTCCTCGACCGCCAGCTTGATGTCGGACAGCACGAAGGGGTGGTCGCACTGGCCGACCAGCAGCGGACCCCGCTCCCCTGCCGCCTCGACGGCGAAGCGGTGGCCGTCGACCAGCCGCACGCCGGTCGCGACCGGGTCGATCCCCAGGCGCGCCCAGGTCAGGTCCAGGAACGACAGGGCCGGGTGCAGCACGACGTCGACTCGCTCGTCGGCCAGGAGCAGCTCGACGGTGTGCTCGGCCACGATCGGCGAACCCGGCACGGCGTAGAGCACCTCGCCGACGCCGTCGGGCGCGCCGTGCGACTCCTGCTGCGCGGCGGTGACGAGCGCCTCGACGATCGAGCCGTAGACCTGCTCCATCGAGGAGCCGGTCTCGTAGAGCCGGTCGAACCACTGGGCGTCCGGCATCACCGACGCTGCGGGGTGCCGCTCGGTGCGGAGGAACTGACGTGGGAGGCGCGCGATCAGGTCGAGCGCGCCGGTGGTGACGAGGTCGGGCCCGCCGGGACCGAGCCCGATGACGTGG
>JAFAFZ010000648.1 GCA_023423215.1 Actinomycetes bacterium | reverse complement strand
CATCCCGAGGGGACCTACAAGGGCCGCATCGGAGGGTGGCGGCGGTGGCGCGCGGGACCGGCGCGCAAGGCGGACGCCCGCTACGTCGCGATCGACGCGGACGACCTGGGACGTGTGCTCACGTTCCGGCTCCACGTGGACGGATCGGGCGAGGGCACGGGCCCCTCGGGCACCGCCCACACCCGCTTCCGCACGTGGAAGGAAGACCTCAGGGACCACGGCTGACGCGGCTCGGGACCTATTTCCACTACACGCGTAGTGGAAATAGACTGGCACGATGACCTCCGCCGCCACGGAGGATCCGACGCCCGCCGGGGCCGACGATCCGGGTGCCCCTCCCCTGTTCGAGATCACCGACCTGCGCGTCGCGCCCGCGGCCGCGCCGTCGGAGGAGATCCTCAAGGGCGTGTCGCTCACGGTGCAGCGTGGCGAGGTCCACGCCCTGATGGGCCCCAACGGCTCCGGCAAGTCGACCCTCGCCAGCACCCTGATGGGTTCGCCCGAGTACGTCACCCGTGGCGGCACCGTCCTGTTCCGCGGCGAGGACATCACCGAGTGGACCGCGGACGTACGTGGCAAGGCCGGCATCTTCCTGGCGTTCCAGTACCCCCAGGAGATCCCCGGCGTGTCGGTGCGGCAGTTCCTGCGCCAGGCGCTGTCCGAGCGCAAGGGCATCGACCTGTCCGTGCTCGAGATCCGCCTGGCGATCATGGAGTGGATGCAGCGCCTGGACATGGACCCGTCGTTCGCCGACCGGTTCCTGAACGAGGGGTTCTCCGGCGGCGAGAAGAAGCGCAACGAGGTGCTCCAGATGGCCATCCTGGAGCCCGAGCTCGCCATCCTGGACGAGACCGACTCCGGCCTGGACATCGACGCGCTGCGGGTCGTCGCGAACGGCGTCAACGAGGTCCGCAGCGACCGCCCCGAGCTGGGCGTCCTGGTCATCACGCACTACCAGCGCCTGCTCGACCACCTGACGCCCGACGTGGTGCACATCATCATCGACGGTCGCATCGTCGACTCCGGCGGACCCGAGCTGGCGCAGCGACTCGAGAAGGAAGGCTTCGACGCATGGCGGTAGACGCAGCGACCTCCACCGCCGGCGCGCCGCGCGACCTGCTCGACGTCGCGGCGATCAAGGCCGACTTCCCGATCCTGTCGCGCACCGTGCACGACCGCCGCCTGGTGTTCCTCGACTCCGCGGCCTCGTCGCAGAAGCCCACCGCCGTCATCGAGGCGATGGACCGCTACTACGAGACGATCCACGCCAACGTGCACCGCGCGGCGTACACGCTCGCGGAAGAGGCGACCAACGCGATGGAGGGCGCCCGCGCCCGCGTCGCCTCGTTCATCGGCGCGACCGATCCGGACGAGGTGATCTTCACCAAGAACGCGACGGAGTCGATCAACCTCGTGGCCCGCTCCTGGGGTGCGGCGAACCTGTCGGCCGGCGACGCCGTCCTGCTGACCCAGCTCGAGCACCACGCGGACATCGTCCCGTGGCAGCAGCTCGCGGCCGAACGCGGCGTCGAGATCCGCTGGATCCCCCTGACCGACGACGCGCAGCTCGACCTGACCGACCTGGACCGCCTGCTCGACGGCGTCAAGCTGCTCGGCATCACCGCGATGTCCAACGTGGTCGGCACGATCACCCCGGTGCGCCGGCTCGCCGACGCGGCGCACGCCGCAGGTGCGCTCGTCTCGGTCGACGCCTGCCAGTACGTGCCGCACGTGCGCACCGACGTGCACGCCCTCGGCGCCGACTTCCTGGCGTTCTCGGGCCACAAGATGCTCGGCCCGACCGGCATCGGCGTGCTCTGGGCGCGACGGGAGCTGCTCGAGGCCATGCCGCCGTTCCTGGGCGGCGGCGGCATGATCCTGGACGTGCGCCTCGACGGGTTCGTCCCTGCGGACGTGCCCCACAAGTTCGAGGCCGGCACGCCGCCGATCGCCGAGACGGTCGGCCTGGCCGCGGCGATCGACTACCTGGACGGCCTGGGCATGGAGGCGGTGCGCGCCCACGAGATCTCGCTGACCGCGTACGCGCTGCGCCAGCTGACCGACCGCTTCGGGGACCGCATCGACATCTACGGCCCGGCCGAGCCCGACCAGCGCGGTGGCGTCATGAGCTTCGGCTTCGACGGCATCCACCCCCACGACCTGTCGCAGGTCCTCGACCAGCACGGCGTGTGCGTGCGCCCCGGCCACCACTGCGCCAAGCCGCTCATGCGAGTTCTCGGCGTCGGTGCCACCGCGCGAGCATCGTGGTACGTGTACAACGACGAGTCCGACGTCGACGCCCTGGGCGACGCGCTGGACGCGGCGGGCGACTTTTTCACCTTCTGACCGTCGTCCCCGCACCCCCGAGCCACACGCCGCCGCACCGCAGCCCGAACCAGCAAGGAGACCCCGCCATGTCGGGCCTCGAAGACCTCTACCGAGAGATCATCCTCGACCACTACCGCTCGCCGCGGAACCGCGGTGAGCTCGAGACCCCGCCCGCACACCGGGTCGAGGGGTTCAACCCGCTCTGCGGCGACGAGATCGTGGTGTTCCTCGACGTCGACGATCCCGCCAAGGGCGACGCGGCCGTCGTGACCGACATCCGCATCGGCGGCCAGGGCTGCTCGATCTCGCAGTCGTCCGCCTCGATGATGTCCGCCGCGGTCAAGGGCCGGTCCGTGGCCGAGATCCGCGACCTGACGCGGTCGTTCAAGTCGATGATGTCGATCCACGAGGACGGCCTCGAGGCCGAGGACGAGCCGGACACGGGTGCTGCGGGCTCGGACCTGCCGCTGGGCGACCTCGAGGCGCTGCGTGGCGTCGTGAAGTTCCCGGTGCGCATCAAGTGCGCCACGCTCAGCTGGAACACGCTCGCCCAGGGCCTCGACGAGACCCTGACCGGCGCCTGACCGTCCTGCGCGGCCGGGTGCCGCACCACGGGGTCAGTCGGCGTGGTCCCAGGCGAAGCGCACGACGAGCGGCGGGTGGTCGCTCAGGTCGTCGCCCGCGGCCGTGCGGAACCGCTCGACCGGGAAGTCGTGCGACCGTGCGTCCAGCTGCACCGACGCGCTCGAGCGGTAGGCGATCTTGTCGATCGCGCCCGTCTCGGCGCAGGCGAGCTCGGTGCAGGTGTCGGTGAGCCCGGTCGTCGCCAGGAACTGGTCCCAGATCTCGATGTCCTCGCCGGCCGAGCCGTCCGGGTGCACCAGGTCGGTGTGCAGGTTCGTGTCGCCCGCGACGATGACGGCACGGCCGGCGCTGCGCGTCGCGATGACGGCGGCGAGCTCCTGGAAGTCCTCGACCTGGAGCGCCTGGTCGGCGGGCGTGCCGCCGGCCTCGGCGTGCAGGCTGTAGACGTCGACCTCGGCCCCGTCGCCGAGCACCATCGTGGCGACGCGGAACCCCTTCATCGCCAGGCAGTCGGCGGCGCCCCCGTCCGGGATGACCCCGCCGAAGCAGCCGGACCATGCGTGGTGGCCGACGTCCAGCAGCGGGAAGCGGGCCATGATCCCGATGCCGTCGCCGACGAACAGGCCCCGTGCGGCGGCGTCGATGCCTACCGCCTCGGGCCCGGGGTGCCGGTCGGTGCGGTACGGGTGTGTGGCCTGGGCCCGCAGGCGGGTGTGGTAGTTCACGAAGTCGAAGCCCGACACGATCGGCTGCCACCAATCGAAGTCCTCCTGCGTGGCGACGACGTCGTACTCGTCCAGCAGGGGGCTGATCAGCGGGAGGTGCACGCTGGGCAGCTCCTTCGAGAACTCCTGGGGCAGGCCGGCGACGTTGTAGCTCAGCACCGTGAACTCACCCGGGCCGGGCAACGGCTGCAGCGTCGTGGGCGGGCTGCCGGGATCGCTCGGCACCGGCGCGCACGCGACGACCGCCGCGCCGAGCGCGACGACCGCTGCGGCCACCAGCGTCACCCGCCCTCCGGCCCCGCGTCGCTGCCCCCGATGACGTCCCCCTGAACTCCACATGGACGGGAGGTTACGCATCGTGAGCGGCCGCGCAACAGGTTCCTGAGCGACGTTCACCCTTCGTGGCGGCGGAGCCACCCGGTGCTCGGTCAGTCGTCCTGCTCGACGCCGTAGCCCAGCGCACGCAGCGCATCGACGACCTCGGCCTGGTGCCCGTGGTCGCGGGTCTCGATCGTCAGCACGATCTCGACGCCGCCGACCGGGAGGCGCAGTCCGGTGCGGTGGTGCTCGACGTCGATGACGTTCAGGCCGCGCTCGGCGACCGCCGCGGTCAGCCGGGCGAGCGACCCCGGCCGGTCGTCCATGACGATGCGCAGCCGCAGGTACCGGCCCGAGACCGACAGGCCGTGCTCGTACAGCTTGGACAGCAGCAGCGGGTCGATGTTGCCGCCGCCCAGCACGACGGCCACGGCGCCGTCGCCCGGGACCAGGCCGTCGAGCACCGCGGCGAGCGGCGCCGCGCCCGCCGGCTCGACCACCGCCTTGGCCCGCTCGGCCAGCAGCAGCACGGCGCGGCTGATCATGTCGTCGTCCACGTCGACGAGGTCGTCCACGAAGGCCTCGACGTGGGCGAGCGTGAGCTCGCTCGGTGCGCCGACCGCGATGCCGTCGGCGATCGTGCGCGTCGACACGGCGACGGGGTGCCCCTCGGTCCGGGACCGCTCCATCGAGTCGGCGCCCGCCGCCATGACCCCCACCGTGCGGACGTGCGGCGCGGACTGCTTCACCGCCGCGCAGATGCCAGCGCAGAGCCCGCCGCCGCCGATCGCGACGACGACCGCCTCGAGGTCCGGCACGGCGTCGAGCAGCTCGAGTCCGATCGTGCCCTGACCCGCGATGACCCGAGGATCGTCGAAGGGCGGCACGAAGTGGGAGCCGGTCGACTCGGCGAACGCCCGGGCGTGCACGAGCGCGTCGTCGATCGTCTCGCCGACCAGGTGCACGTCCGCGCCGTAGGCGCGCGTCGCCTGGAGCTTCGGCAGCGACACCGTCGGCGGCATGAAGATCGTCGCCGACATGCCGAGCTCGCGCGCGGCCAGGGCGACGCCCTGGGCGTGGTTGCCGGCGGACGCGGCCACGACGTGCGAGCCGGCGGCCAGGTCGGCGAGCAGGTTGTAGGCGCCGCGGATCTTGAACGAACCGGTGCGCTGGCGCTCCTCGTGCTTGAGCCAGACCGGCCGCCTGACCCGTGCGCTCAGCGAGTCCGACCGGGTGGTGGGCGTCGGCCGCAGCACACGGCGGAGCCGGTCCGCGGCGGCGCGCACCTCGTCGAGCGTGACCAGGTCCACCGGTCAGCCGCGAGCCGGACGAGCCGGGATGAGGTGGTCCGTCGGGGCGGCGCCGGGGCCCTCGACCGCGCGCAGGCCACGCAGCTCGAGCACCTCGCCGCACTCGGAGCAGCGCTGCTCGACCTGGGTGACGTGGCCGCAGTCGCGGTGCACGACCTCGAGCGGCGGCCCCTCGGGAGCGGCCCAACGGTCGCCCCACTGCCGCATCGCCGCCAGCACGGGCCACAGGTCCCGGCCCTTCTCGGTCAGGCGGTAGTCGTAGCGGGGCGGGTGCTCCTGGTAGGCGACCCGCTCGAGCACCCCGTGGTCGACGAGGTGCGTCAGGCGCTGCTGGAGCACGTTGCGGGAGATCCCCAGGCGCTCCTGGAAGTCGTCGAAGCGGCTCACTCCGAGCGAGGCGTCCCGGACGATCAGCATGCTCCACCACTCCCCGACCACCTCGAGGCACTGCGCGACCGAGCAGTGCATGTCGGAGAAGCTCGTGCGACGCATGGGCCGATGCTAGTGAGTTGCTTGACGAGACGCAGAGCGCCGTCGGGCCGCGCCGGTCACGAGAGGTCGGCCGGGAAGTCGCCGGGCGTGGGGTCGAGTGGAGCTCCCACCCCTGCCACCACGCGTCCGATCCGGCGGGCGCATCGAAGCCCAGCGACGAGCGGGCGTCGAGCGCGTGGCGCACCGAGCGCTTGAGCGCCCGCAGCCGCTCCAGGTGCACACGGTCCAGGCGGGACCCCTCCAGGCAGTGCTGCTCGAGCTGCCAGGCCAGCTGCCGCATGGTCGTCACGGTGTCGCTGGCCATCTTCACGATCGGGTCGAGGCCCGGATCCAGGTCAGCGGTGCACTCCTCGGCCCGCATGCGGCCGTAGTGGATGTCGATGCGCATGAGACCGGGGTGGACCTCGAACGAGCCGACCACCTCGATCGTCGGCTCGATGACGGTGTTCGTCACGCCGGCGGGCAGGTCGACGGCCAGGTTGTCGGTCTGGGTCGAGAGGTAGCCGAGCGACTCGGCGGCCCACAGCGAGATGCTGCGCTTCGGCTGGCGCACCGGGACCGCGACGAGCGTGTAGATCTGCGTCGCCCCGAGGTCGACCGCCGCGCGCAGCGGGATGTTCTGCAGGCAGCCGCCGTCGACGTAGTGGTCCGCGCCGAGCTCGCGCGGCGGGAACACCCCCGGCACGCTCGCCGACGCGATGACCCCGTCGATCACGTCGAGCCGGGCGTCCGGCTCGATCGGCGTGCGCGCGTCCGCACCGACGAGCCGCCCGTCCTGGGTGACGTAGTGGGTCCTGCGCTGCTTGAGCGCGGTGACCGCCAGGCGCAGCTCCAGGCCGGGTCGCGCGACCAGCGCGGGGTCGACCGTCGCGATGCCCACGTCGGCGCGACCACGGATGGACTCCTCGAACGGACCGAGGTTCAACGCCGCCCGGGGCAGCCCGTGCTCGAGGTGGCGTCCGCCCGCCAGGCCACGGGTGACCTCGGCGACCTGCTCGAAGGGGTGGCGGTGTCGTCCACGACCGCGGCTGCCGTCGCCGTCCGCCGCGTCGTCGCCCATGGCGGCCAGGGCCTCGGCCTGGAGCTCGTCCCAGTCGTCGTCGAGCGCCGGCCGCCCGTGCTGGGTCACCAGCCGGTGGATCGTGGCGGCGGCCGAGGTCCCGTCGAGCTGCGCCAGCCAGGGCTGCTCGGCGAAGACGACGTCCGTGCGCGTCATCGCCATCAGGTCGCCCTCGGCCTCGACCAGGTGGCGCCGGCACTCCTCGGCGTCGCGGCCCTGCCCGACCACGGTGCCCAGGACCCCGCCCGCCGAGGTCGCGGTGATGACGCTCGGCACCAAGCCCAGGTCGCCGATCAGGTGCTGCAGCGCTCCCAGCTCGAACGCCCCCTTGAAGCCACCGCCGGCGAGCACGAAGCCGACGCGTTCGGGGGGCTGCTCGCTCGCGGTTCCGGCCGTCACGCACGAGAGTGTGCCCCACGCGTGGGCGACCCGAGGACCGCCGCGCCGGAGCGACGGCGGCGAACGGTGCCGGCGGTCAGCTGCCGGGGCGGTTCAGGTGGTTGTCGACGGTGGAGCGGCTGACGCCGAGCACCTCGGCGACCTGCTCGACCGACTTGCGCAGCTGGAAGGCGCCGGCGTCGTTCAGCATCTTGACGACATGGTGATCCCCGGACCGGCCACCTGCGCAGCCCGGCGCGTGTCTCGACGGCATGAACGTGCGCTCGCCCCGATCGACGAACTGTTGGAGCGGTGGGGAGGATCCCGGAACGCACCCGCGGGCACGGCGCCGCCGTCCGATGGACGCCCGCCGGTGCGGACGATGTGCGACGGTGGACCCGCACCACCCGACGCACGCAGCCCTGGAGCCCCTCGATGACCGTCCACCACGACACCTTCCCGGCCCGAGTGGGGAGCCAGGTCCGTGACGTGCCCCTGCTCACGGTCGCCCCGGACGTGGCCATCGCGCTGCTCATCACGAGCGACCACGGCGTCGACTTCATGGCGCGTGCCGGCGCGGAGCTCGCGGAGCAGCTGGCGCCGATGCGCCCCGAGGTCGTCGCGACGAACGCGACGCTCGGGCTGCCGGTCGCGATCGAGGTCACGCGGGCGCTCGGCCTGGACGACTACCTGCTGCTGCACAAGACGCCGAAGATCCACCTCGAGGACGCGTTCACCGAGCCCCTGAGCTCGATCACCACCGACGCCCGCCAGGTCCTGCGCCTGGACCGAGCCCGCCAGCAGCTGGTCGCCGGCAAGCGGGTCGTGCTGGTCGACGACGTGGTGTCCACGGGCGGCACGATCGCCGCAGGGTGCCGACTGCTGCGCAGCGCCGGCGCCGAGCTCGTCGGCATCGGCGCGCTCCTGGTCGAGGGCACGAGCTGGCACGACACCCTGGGCCAGGACGCCGAGCTGGTGCGCTCGCTCGGGACGCTGCCGCTCTTCCGGCCCGACGGCGACGGCTGGGTCGAACGTGACGGCTGACGGTCGGACGGGCGATCGCTCGCGCCGGCCCCTCGGCCGACCCGCCGCAGCGACGTGAAACACGCCGTTCACCCCCGGCCAACAGGCCCGAAACCGCTCCTTCCTATCGTCCACCGGTCGTCGACGTCCGCGGGCCCGCCCGCTGCAAGGAGGAGTGCGTGACCCGTCCGTCGAACACGTGGACGAGGTTCGCCACCGACCGGACGTCACCACTGCCGTGCGCGAGCGCGGCCGTCGCGGACGGCACCGCACGACCCACGACCGCTCGACCCGAGGAGCGCACGTCATGATGATCTCGCCCCACGAGCAGGAGCGCCTGCTCATCCACGTCGCGGCGGACGTCGCACGGCGTCGACAGGAGCGGGGCCTCCTGCTCAACCACCCCGAGTCGGTCGCGAT
Organism: Actinomycetes bacterium; assembly: GCA_023423215.1. Taxonomy (GTDB): domain Bacteria; phylum Actinomycetota; class Acidimicrobiia; order Acidimicrobiales; family Microtrichaceae; genus JAFAFZ01. The sequence goes on along the minus strand of JAFAFZ010000648.1, from coordinate 6,089 downwards.
CCTCAGCTCGTGGGTGTTCGAGGCGGCCCGGGACGGACGGACCGTCGCCGACATCATGTCGGCCGGTCGAGAGGTGCTGCGCACCACCGACGTCATGGACGGCGTCGCCACCCTGATCGACGAGTTGCAGATCGAGGCCACGTTCCCCGACGGCACCAAGCTCGTCACCCTCCACTCCCCCAACCAGGCACCGGAGGCCCCATGAGCTCGTCCACCCCCTCCTCCGGCTGGGCGCCGGGACAGGTCCTCGTCGCCGACGACCCGATCGAGCTGTTCGCCGGCGCGGCCGTGGTGACGCTGAGCGTCGTCAACGGCGGCGACCGGCCCGTGCAGGTCGGGTCCCACTTCCACTTCGCCGAGGCGAACGCCGCGCTCGAGTTCGACCGAGACGCGGCCGTCGGGCACCGCCTCGCGATCGCCGCCGGCACGAGCGTGCGCTTCGAGCCGGGGGTGCGCTCCGACGTCGGGCTGGTCGCCTTCGGCGGCGAACGCATCGTCGCCGGCTTCCGCGGCATCTACGCGGGCCCCGTCACCCCCGGAGGTGCCTCGTGACCGAGCTGTCCCGCCAGCGGTACGCCGCGCTGTTCGGCCCGACGACCGGTGACCGCATCCGCCTGGCCGACACCGACCTGTTGATCGAGATCGAGGACGACCTGAGCGGGGGCCCCGGCCTGGCGGGCGACGAGGCGGTCTTCGGTGGCGGCAAGGTCATCCGCGAGTCGATGGGACAGTCGGGCCGGACCAGCGCGCAGGGCGCGCCCGACCTGGTCATCACCGGCGCCGTCCTCCTGGACCACTGGGGCATCGTCAAGGCCGACATCGGCATCAAGGACGGGCGCATCGTCGCGCTCGGCAAGGCCGGCAACCCCGACACCATGGACGGCGTGCACCCCGACCTGGTGATCGGTCCGGCGACCGAGATCCTGGCGGGCAACGGCAAGATCGTGACCCCGGGCGCGATCGACTCCCACGTGCACCTCATCTGCCCGCAGGTGCTGGACACCGCGCTCGCGACCGGCATCACCACCGTCATCGCGGGCGGCACCGGCCCGGCCGAGGGCACCAAGGCCACGACCGTCACGGCCGCCCCGTGGTACCTCGCCAACATGTTGACCTCGATCGACTCCTGGCCCATCAACGTCGCGCTGCTCGGCAAGGGCAACACCGTGTCGCACGAGGCGATGTGGGAGCAGCTGCGCGCGGGGGCCAGCGGCTTCAAGCTCCACGAGGACTGGGGGTCGACCCCCGCGGCGATCGACGCGTGCCTGACCGTGTGCGACGAGGCGGGCGTGCAGGCCGCGCTGCACACCGACACGCTGAACGAGGCGGGCTTCGTCGAGAGCTCGCTCGGCGCCATCGCCGGCCGCTCGATCCACGCCTACCACACCGAGGGTGCGGGCGGCGGCCACGCACCGGACATCATCACCGTGGCCGGCGAGCCGAACGTGCTGCCGTCCTCGACCAACCCGACCCGACCGCACACGGTGAACACCGTCGACGAGCACCTCGACATGCTCATCGTCTGCCACCACCTGAACCCGTCGGTCCCCGAGGACCTGGCCTTCGCCGAGAGCCGCATCCGTCCGGCGACGATCGCCGCCGAGGACGTGCTGCACGACCTGGGCGCCATCTCGATGATCGGCTCCGACTCCCAGGCGATGGGCCGGGTGGGCGAGGTCGTCATCCGCACGTGGCAGACCGCGCACGCGATGAAGCGCCGGCGCGGCAGCCTTCCCGGTGACACGACCGCCGACAACACCCGTGCCAAGCGCTACGTGGCCAAGTACACGATCTGCCCCGCGATCGCGCACGGCCTGGCCAGCGAGATCGGCTCGATCGAGCCGGGCAAGCTGGCCGACCTGACCGTCTACGACCCCCGCTTCTTCGGCGTGCGGCCGCACCTCGTGCTGAAGGGCGGGATGATCGCCTGGGCGCAGATGGGCGACGCCAACGCGTCGATCCCGACGCCGCAGCCGGTCATGCCGCGACCGATGTTCGGCGCGTACGGCCGCACCGCCGGACACACCTCGGTGGCGTTCGTCGCCCCGGCGGCGATCGAGGACGGCCTGACCGAGCGCCTCGGCCTGGACCGTCGCCTCGTCGCCGTCGACGACTGCCGTGGCGTCGCGAAGGCGGACATGGTGAACAACGACGTCTGCCCGGACATCCGCGTCGATCCCGACTCGTTCCGGGTGAGCATCGACGGCGAGGTCGTCGAGCAGGACCCGGCGACCGAGCTCCCCATGGCCCAGCGCTACTTCCTCTTCTGAGCCGATGACGCCCGTGGCCACCTCGTCGCTCCCGTCGTCGCTCGCCTCGCTGCTGCTGCTGACCGACGCCCGGTTCCCGGACGGCACGCACGCGCACAGCTACGGGCTCGAGGCGGCGGTCACGCACGGGCGTGTGCACGACGAGGCCACGCTCGCGGCGTACCTGCGCGCCCGCCTGTGGAGCACGGGTCGCATCGAGGCGGGTGCGGCGCTGCTCTCCGCCCGCGGCGACGAGCCGCTGGACGTGATCGACGCCGAGCTGACGATCCGGACGCCGGGCGCCGTCGCGCGGCAGACCTCGCGCTCGGTCGGTCGGTCGCTGCTGCGCACCGCGGCCCGCCTCTGGCCGGAGGAGCCCATCCCCCGGGCGCAGGGTCGCCCGCCGATGCAACCCGTGGTCCTCGGCCGGGTCGCGGCGCTCGCCGGCTGCTCGCCCGAGGAGGCGGCGCTGTGCGTCACCCACGGGCTCGCCGGCGCCATGGCGACCGCCACCCTGCGCCTGCTCGGCATGGACCCGTTCGCCGTGACCGCTGTGCTGGCCGACCTGCGCGACGACGTCGCGGGCAGCGCGGCGTCGATCGAGCACCTGGCGCGCGCCGCCGACCTACCCGACACCTCGACCCCCTTCGCCGAGCTCGACCCCGAGCTCCAGCACGCACAGGAGAGCCGGCTCTTCGGCAGCTGAGCCGCTCGGCCACCGCCGCTCCCCTCCCCACCCGACCAACCCCCACGCGAACCGGAGGACCGACATGCACGACCTCGGACACGACCACGACCACCACCACACCCCCGTGCACCGGGCCCCCGGCAGCGCGTTCCGCGTCGGCATCGGTGGACCGGTCGGCACGGGCAAGACGGCGCTCGTCGCCGCGCTCTGCGGGCTGATGTCCGAGGACCTGCGCATCGGCGTCGTCACCAACGACATCTACACGACCGAGGACGCGGACACCCTGCGTCGACGCGGCGTGCTGGCGGCCGACCGCATCGTCGCGGTCCAGACCGGCTGCTGCCCCCACACCGCGATCCGCGACGACATCACCGCGAACCTGGACGCCGTCGAGGACCTCGAGGAGCGTGAGGGACCTCTCGACCTGGTCCTGGTCGAGAGCGGCGGCGACAACCTGACGCTGACCTTCTCGAACGGCCTGGTGGACCGGCAGCTCTTCGTGCTCGACGTCGCCGGCGGCGACAAGGTGCCGCGCAAGGGCGGTCCCGGCGTCACGCGCTCGGACCTGCTGGTCATCAACAAGATCGACATCGCCCACCTGGTGAACGCGGACCTGGACGTCATGGACCGCGACGCACGTGCCCAGCGGGGGGACCTGCCCACCGAGTTCATCTCGCTGGTCGAGCCGTCGGGCGCCGAACCGATCGTGCGGTGGATCCTGGGTGAGCTCGAGACGTGGCGCGCCGCCGGCGCGACCGCCGAGCCGGTCGGGACCGCGTGACCGACCCCACCCCGGGCCCGGACCGGACCGTGGCCGGCGCGCGCCCCGAGCACCACGGTGGCTCGACGCGATGAGGTCCGAGCTCCGCATCGAGCTGCGACGCGGCACCGACGGCAGCGTGCGCGCGTCCGGCAACCTGGCGACGCCGCCGTACTGGTGCCGCTGGGACGGCGCCACGCTCTGGATCGTGGGCTCCGCGGCATGTCCGGTCGGCCAGGACGACATCACCTTCACCCTCGACGTCGGTCCGGGCGTGACGGCCGACGTGCGCGGGGTCGCCGCGACGATCGTGTACACCGCCACGGGCGAGGGCACCTCGATCAGGACCCGCCTGGTCGTCGGGGACGGCGCTGCGCTGCACTGGGCGCCCGAACCCGTGATCGTCACCGCGCTCGCCCGCCACCGCTCGTGCACCGAGGTCCACGCGGCCGAGGGGGCGACCGTGCGGGTGGACGAGACGCTCGTGCTCGGCCGACAGGGTGAGACCAGCGGTGTCATCTCGAGCGGCGTGGTCGTGGCCCGGGACGGCGCGACCGTGCTGCGATCCTCGTTCGACACGGGCCTGCCCGGCTGGGACGGTCCCGGCGGCACCGACGGCGCCGACGTCGTCGGGACCCGACTGCTGCTCGGCCCCTCGCACGGGTCGTCACCGGTCGAGGTGGCGCCGACGCCGCCGCTGCGCGCCGACCTGCCGCCGGACCGGCCGGCGTCCGCTCCTCGGGCGACGGTGCTGCGCACGGAGCACGGCGACCGCCTCGTGGTCGCTGTCGGCGACTCCCCCGCCCAGGTCGCGGCGCGCCTGGACGCCATCGCCGTTCCCTCGCACGCCGACTGCTGACGTCCTGCGAACGGGCACCTGCGCGAGGGTTCAGGCGAGCAGGGCCTGCACGGTCTCGATCGTGTCGGCCTGGTCGGCCGTCTTGTCCTGCCGGTAGCGCACCACGCGCGCGAATCGCAGCGCGACGCCGCCTGCGTAGCGGGTCGAGCGCTGGACGCCGTCGACGGCGATCTCGACGACCTGCTCGGGGCGCACGTGCACCACGCCCGTGCGAGGGCCGTCCCAGGGCTCCTCACGCTCGGCCAGCGAGAGGAAGCGCTCGGTCTGCCAGCGGAGCAGCTCGTCGGTCATGCCCTTGAAGGTCTTGCCGACCATCACGAACTCGCCCTCCGCGCCGCGCGCACCCAGGTGCAGGTTGGACAGCCAGCCCTGCCGTCGGCCGTGGCCCCACTCGGCCCCGAGCACGACCAGGTCGAGGGTGTGCACCGGCTTCACCTTGCGCCAGCTCTTGCCGCGGCGACCGGCCTCGTAGGGCGAGGCAGCGCCCTTCACGACGACGCCCTCGTGCCCCGCCGCCAGGGCGTCCGCCAGCACCCCGTCGCCCTCGGCGGGATCCGACGTCAGGCGGCCCGGCACCGCCCAGGACCCGGCGACGCGCTCGAGCAGGGCGCGCCGCTCGGCGAGCGGATGGTCGACCAGGTCCTCGCCGTCCAGGTGGAGCAGGTCGAAGAAGAACGGTCGCAGCCCCGACTCGACCGCCTCGACACCTTCGACCCCGACGTCGTCGGGCACCTCGGCACCCTCACGCCAGCTGACGCTGTCCTGGAACAGGCGGGGCCGCCCCTCGGCGTCGAAGCCGAGCGCCTCGCCGTCGAGCACGAGACGGTCCGCCGGGAACGACCGCACGACCTCTCGGACCCCGGGCAGGCGGTCGGTGATCTCGTTCAGGTTGCGGGTCCAGATGCGGACCTCGTCGCCGTCGCGGTGCACCTGCACCCGGATGCCGTCGAGCTTCCACTCGACCGAGGCCTCGCCGAGCTCGGTGACGGCGTCGGCCACCGACGTCGCGGTCGATGCGAGCATCGGTTGCAGCGGCCGACCGACGACGAGCCCGACCGACTCCAGCGCGGCCCGGCCGCCACCGAGGGCCAGGCGCGCGGTGACGTCCAGCTGCCCACCGAGCATGACCGCTCGGCGCACCACCGTCGCCGGCACCTCGGCGGCCGCGGCGATCGCGTCGGCCATCACGCCGCTCAGCGCTCCCTGCCGCAGCTCGCCACCGACGAGCCGGGTCAGGAACGCCGCCTCGCGGGCGGTCGCCCGCCCGAGCAGGTCCGAGAGCAGCGCCGAGCGGGCCGTGCCCGAGCCGGGGCCCGAGAGGCCCGCCAGACGGGTGAGGACCTCGTCGACCTGCAGCACCTCGAGCGTGGCGTCCGCTGCAGGCTCCTGCGCCGCGGCGGCGAGCGTGCGCCACCCGACCCCGATGCGCCCCTGGCGCGGCTCGCCGACCAGGAAGCCGACCACCGGCTCGATCTCCTCGGGCCGCGCCAGCCGGAGCAGCGCGGCGAGCACGTCCCGCTTGGCCGAACGCGC
>JAFAFZ010000639.1 GCA_023423215.1 Actinomycetes bacterium | reverse complement strand
CTCGCGTGGCGTCGTAGGTGCACACGGTCCACCCCCGCTCCACGCCGAGCTCGGCCAGGACCTGGCAGTAGCGGTACGAGTCGACCCTGCTCTCCCACGGCGCACGTCGCAGCACCGCGACGTCGGTGGGCACCTCGTCGGGCCAGGCCCGCACCGAGATCGAGTCGATCCGCGCCACCTGGGACGCGAGCCCGTCCAGGGCCGTCGCGGTGGCGCGCTCCATCGAGGCTCGCCCCGTCGCGACCAGGTCGGCCAGCTGCTCGTCGCCGAGCGGATCGCCGCCGCGGTGCAGCTCGTGCGGACCTCCCTCGTGGTGCACGGGGGCGGCGGGCAGATCCGGTTCGATCAGCTCGATCCGACGGCGGTCCACGACCTGGTGGTCGGCCGTGGCGGTCACCGCGACGGCCCAGCCGTAGTGGTGTGCGATCCCGAGGCGCATGCCCGGAGTCTGCCGCCGCGGCCGGGACGTCGCCCGCTCGACGGTGCGACGCGTGCGCCGTCGCGTGGCACCATCGGACGCGTGAGCAGCGGCGCCTCCTCGTCCCAGCGACTCGACGACCTGGTGGTGCTGCGCCGCGTCCGGGACCGGATCGACCGCGACTACGCCGAGCCGCTCGACGTCGAGGCCCTCGCGCGCGGCGCCCACATGTCGGCCGGCCACCTGTCGCGGCAGTTCCGCGCCGCGTTCGGCGAATCGCCGTACAGCTACCTGATGACCCGGCGCATCGAGCGCGCGATGGCGCTGCTGCGGCGTGGCGACCAGAGCGTCACCGACGTCTGCTTCGCGGTGGGCTGCTCTTCGCTGGGGACCTTCAGCACCCGCTTCGCCGAGCTCGTGGGCATGCCGCCGAGCGAGTACAAGCGCAGGGCGGCCACCACCGAGGGCATCCCGCCGTGCGTCGCGAAGCAGGTGACGCGACCGGTCAGGAATCGAGAAGCCCGGGTCCCGACCCACCCGTAGGTTGATCGGCATGGACCTCAGCATCGCTTCCAGCTTCCTGCCCCACACCGACCCCGACGCCTCGCTGGCGTTCTACCGGGACGTCCTCGGCTTCAAGGTGCGCCTCGACGTCGGCTACGAGGACATGCGGTGGATCACCGTCGGCCCGGCCGGGCAGCCCGACACGGCGAGCGTGCTGCACCCGCCGGCCGCGACCCCCGGCCTGACCGACGAGGAGCGCAGCATGCTGCTGGAGCTCATCGCGAAGGGCAGCTACTTCGGTGCGAACCTGGCCACCGCCGACCTGGACGCGACGTTCGCGTCGCTCGAGTCGAACGGGGCCGAGATCGTGCAGGAGCCGATCGAGCAGGACTACGGCGTGCGTGACTGCGCCGTGCGTGACCCCGCGGGGAACATGCTGCGCATCCAGGAGCAGCGCTGATCGCGGGTCGCCCGTGAGCCGGGCGGTCGACGGGGACCCCTCGACCGCCCGGACCTGGGAAGATCGTCCCTCCACCGACCGCACGGCCCCACCCGCACGTCCGGTCGATCGCACCGAACGAGACGGAGCCTGCCCGACCATGGCCACGCCGAAGCGCACCGCCGCGCCCCAGCCCCACGTCGCCGACAGCCACGACATGATCCGCGTGCACGGCGCGCGCGTGAACAACCTCCGCGACGTCAGCGTCGAGCTGCCGAAGCGTCGGCTCACCGCCTTCACGGGGGTGTCGGGCTCGGGCAAGAGCTCGCTCGTGTTCGGCACGATCGCCGCCGAGTCGCAGCGCATGATCAACGAGACCTACAGCGCGTTCGTGCAGGGGTTCATGCCGACGCTCGCCCGGCCGGACGTGGACGTGCTGGACGGGCTGACGACGGCGATCATCGTCGACCAGGAGCGCATGGGCGCCGACCCGCGCTCGACCGTCGGCACGGCGACGGACGCCAACGCGATGCTGCGCATCCTCTACAGCCGCCTCGGCGATCCGCACATCGGCTCGCCCCAGGCCTACTCGTTCAACGTCGCCTCGGTCAGCGGCGCCGGTGCGGTCACCCACGAGAAGGGCGGGCGCACCACCAAGGAGAAGGTCACCTTCAGCATCACGGGCGGCATGTGCCCGAACTGCGAGGGCCGCGGCTCGGTCAACGACATCGACCTGACCGCGCTCTACGACGACACCAAGTCGCTGAACGAGGGCGCGCTCACGATCCCCGGCTACTCGATGGACGGCTGGTACGGCCGCATCTACAACAGCTGCGGCTTCTTCGATCCCGACAAGCCGATCAAGAGGTTCACCAAGAAGGAGCTCGACGCGCTGCTCCACAAGGAGGCCACCAAGATCAAGGTGGACGGGATCAACCTGACGTACCTGGGCCTGATCCCGCAGATCAAGAAGTCGTTCCTCTCGAAGGACGTCGACGCGATGCAGCCGCACATCCGCGCCTTCGTCGAGCGGGCCGTCACCTTCACGACGTGCCCGGAGTGCGACGGCACCCGGCTCAGCGAGCTGGCGCGTTCGTCGAAGATCCAGGGGAAGAGCATCGCGGACCTCTGCCAGATGCAGATCAGCGACCTGGCCGAGTGGGTGCGCGGGCTCGACGAGCCGTCGGTGGCGCCGCTGCTCCGGGCGCTCGGTGACACGCTGGACTCCTTCGTCGAGATCGGCCTGGGCTACCTGTCGCTGGACCGGCCGGCCGGCACCCTCTCGGGAGGCGAGGCGCAGCGGACCAAGATGATCCGCCACCTCGGGTCCTCGCTCACCGACGTCACCTACGTCTTCGACGAGCCGACGATCGGCCTGCACCCCCACGACATCGAGCGCATGAACCAGCTGCTGCTGCAGCTGCGCGACAAGGGCAACACGGTGCTGGTCGTCGAGCACAAGCCCGAGGCGATCGCGATCGCGGACCACGTCGTCGACCTCGGCCCGCGCGCGGGGAGCGAGGGCGGCCAGATCGTGTTCGAGGGCTCGGTCGAGGAGCTGCGCGCGAGCGACACGCTGACCGGTCGCCACCTCGGTGACCGGGTCGCGCTGAAGGACGAGGTGCGCACCTCGTCCGCGTCGCTACAGGTGCGCGGCGCCCGCCCGCACAACCTGGCCGACGTCGACGTCGACATCCCGCTCGGCGTGCTCGTCGTCGTCACCGGCGTCGCAGGGTCGGGCAAGAGCTCGCTGATCCAGGGCTCGGTCGCTGACCGAGAGGGCGTCGTCGTGGTGGACCAGGCCGCGATCCGCGGCTCGCGCCGCAGCAACCCGGCGACGTACACCGGACTGCTGGACCCGATCCGCAAGGCCTTCGCCAAGGAGAACGGCGTCAAGCCCGGCCTGTTCAGCGCCAACTCCGAAGGGGCGTGCCCGAACTGCAACGGCGCGGGCGTCATCTACAGCGACCTCGGCATCATGGCGGGCACCTCCACCGTCTGCGAGGTGTGCGAGGGCCGGCGCTTCGACGCCTCGGTGCTCGAGTACACCTTCGGCGGCAAGGACATCAGCGAGGTGCTGCTCATGTCGGTGGCGGCTGCCGAGGCGTTCTTCGCGCCCGACGGGGACGCGCCGCTGCCCGCCGCGCACCGGATCCTGGAGCGGCTCGGCCAGGTCGGCCTGGGCTACCTGACCATCGGCCAGCCGCTCACGACCCTCTCGGGCGGTGAGCGCCAGCGCCTCAAGCTGGCGACGCACATGGGCGAGAAGGGCGGCACCTACGTGCTGGACGAGCCGACCACGGGCCTGCACCTGGCCGACGTCGAGCAGCTGCTCGGCCTGCTCGACCGCCTCGTCGAGGGCGGCAAGTCGGTTATCGTGATCGAGCACCACCAGGCCGTGATGGCGCACGCCGACTGGATCATCGACCTGGGACCCGGTGCCGGCCACGACGGCGGACGGATCGTGTTCGAGGGCACCCCCGCCGATCTGGTGGCCGCCCGCTCGACCCTGACGGGCGAGCACCTGGCGGCCTACGTCGGCGCCTGATCCCCCGACCCGGAGCCGGTAGCCCGCGACTGCCTGAAGGAATTTCACGGTCGAGGTGGTGGCACACGCAAGCTTGTTGACCTACGGTCAACCCCGGCGAACGCGCCGGCCGAAGGGTGCCGGCGCTGGGCGAAACAGGGGGAAACATCCATGTCAACAACGTCGTCGTCGCGCGCGCACGAGCGCAGCCGGCGCAGGATCCGATCCGGTCGAGGACGCACGTCCACGACCGTCGTCGCACTGCTGGCGGTGCTCGTCGTCCTGGCGGCGGCGTGCGTCCCGCCGCCCGAACCGGCCAAGGTCGTCAAGGTCACGGCACCGAGCCCGACCATCTCGTACGGGGACGAGATCCCCACGCTGGAGCCGACCTACGGCTCGGTCGCACCGAGCATCCCGGCCACCTGCTCCACCACCGCCGTCCAGGGCTCGCCCGTCGGCACCTACCCGGTCACCTGCTCCGGCGCCTCACGCGTCGGCTACACGGTCACCTACACGGCGGGCACGCTGACCGTCGCCCCGGCCGAGGTCACGGTCACCGCGTCCTCGGGCTCGATGGACGTCGGCGGTGACGTGCCCACGATCACCGCCACCTACGACGGCCTGGTCGGCATCACCGAGCCGGCCGTCCTGGCGACGTGTTCGACCGAGGCGACCTCGTCCAGCTCCGCCGGCTCGTACGCCTCGTCGTGCGAGGGTGCGTCCGACCCGAACCACACCTTCACCTACGTCGACGGCACCGTCGCGGTCGGTGCGGTGCCGGTGGTCGTGACCGCCTCGTCGGCGAGCTCGACCTACGGCGCCGACGCACCGGAGATCCAGGCCACCTACAGCGGCCTGGTCAACGGCGACACCGAGCCGGCCACGCCGGCGACCTGCACCACCGAGGCGACGTCCTCGAGCGGCGTCGGCTCCTACGCCTCGAGCTGCTCCGGCGCCTCGGACCCGGACTACACCTTCACCTACGTCGACGGCACCGTGACGGTGACGCCGGCCCCGGTGGTCGTGACCGCCTCGTCGTCCGCGGTCGCCTACAACGACCCGATCCCGGCCGTCACCGCCGGCTACTCGGGCCTGGTCGACGGCGACACCGAACCGGCCACCGAGCCGACGTGCGGCACCGCCGCCACGCAGGGCTCGCCCGCCGGGACCTACGCGACGTCCTGCGCGGATGCAGCGGACCCGAACTACACGTTCACCTACGTCGACGGCACCGTGACCATCTCGGCCGGCGCCGCGCCGGTCACGCTGACCGCCTCGTCCGCGACGATCACGTACGGCGACGACGTCCCGGAGATCACGGCGAGCTACGACGGCTTCACCGGCGGGCAGACCGAGCCCGACACGCTGCCCACCTGCTCGACGACCGCCACGTCGTCCAGCCCCGTCGGCACCTACGAGACGACCTGCGTCGGCGCCGCCGATCCGAACCACGTGTTCACCGTCGTCAACGGCACCATCACGGTGACGCCCGCCGCGGCGACCGTCACCGCGTCGTCGGAGTCCTCGGCCTACGGCGCGGCCGTCGCCCCGGTGACGCCCTCGTACTCGGGCCTGGTGAACGGCGACGTCGCTCCGGCGGTCGCCCCGACCTGCTCGACGACCGCCACCCCGACCTCGGCCGTGGGCAGCTACACCACGACCTGCGCCGGTGCGATCGACCCGAACTACACCTTCAGCCCGGTCGACGGCGCCTACACGGTGACCCCGGCCGCCGCGACCGTGACGGCCTCGTCGGCCACCATCACCGAAGGCGACGCGATCCCCGAGATCACGGCCTCGTACTCGGGCCTGGTGAACGGCGACCTCGCTCCGGCGACCGCCCCGACGTGCTCGACCACGGCCACCTCGGCCAGCGAGCCCGGCACCTACCCGACCAGCTGCACCGGCGCCGCGGACCCGAACTACACGTTCACCTCGGTCGACGGCACCCTGACGGTCCAGGCCGTCGTGCCGGAGCCCGAGATCGAGTTCTCCGGCCTGGCCGGCTACCAGGCGTCCTCGGCGTACAGGTTCACGACGCTCGGCGCGAGCGCCACCGCCACGCTGCCCCAGGGCACCATCCCGGTGGTCAGCGGCACGGGTGCAGGCTTCAGCACCTACTTCAACGTGACGGTCCAGACCGCGACGGGCGCCCAGCAGGTGTTCTGCAACGGTGCCGGGGCGACGACGCTGACGACCTGCACGGGCGGCGGCGGGGCGATGATCCCCGGCGGCTACGTCTCGACGGCGCCGATGCACCAGTTCGACGTCTACCCGCTGGTGGGTGGCGCGGCGGCGGTCGAGCCCTCGTCGCTGACCATCATCGAGGACGTGCCGGCCGCAGCCCGCGGCATGAGCTCCTACGTCGTGGCGAACGCCAGCCGCGGCCTGATCACCTACCTGCAGGGCGGCGGCGCCACCGGTGAGTTCACGCTCACCTTCGGCATCTGCGACGCCGGCACGCCGACCTACTCGGCCGCCGACCCGACCTGCCACCTGGGTGAGATCAAGTACGAGCAGGGCGCCATCGCCCGCCTCGGCCAGCGCCTGACGGTGAGCATCACCACGCAGGACATCTACAACCAGTTCCCGATCGCGATCGACGCGCCGACCTCGGTCGATCCGGGCGAGACGTTCACGCTGAAGTGGGCGCCGGCCTCGGGCGCGATGCCGGCCCGCCAGCAGACGCTGAACATCACGGTGAACAGCGGGTCGCTCTTCACGTCCTACATCCCGATCCCCGCGGGCATGACCTACGTGCCGGGCTCCGCACGGCTCGTCGGTGGTGACACCCGCACCTCGGGCGTCGCGACGATCGACTACTGCACGGCGGCCGGCGGCGTGTGCGATGCCCGCCTCACCGGCAACTGGGACGGCACGACGCAGCCGTACCTGAAGCTGGCGATGCCGTCGGCGGTCACGGTGCCGGGTGGCGCGCAGTTCTCGATGCCCACCATCGAGGCGCAGTTCACCGCGACCGGTGCCTCGGGCACGCAGGCCAAGTGGTCGCTCACCCAGCACAAGGTGCGCACGGTCACCCCGCTCGCGACGGTGACCTTCGAGGGCTACCCGACCGAGACGCCGAGCGGCAACCCCGCCAAGGCGGCCCCGCGGGTCCTGCACACCATCGGCATCAACTGACGCCGGACACCACCTGACCGGGCCCACGGGCTCGGGTGAGGACGTCGCCGGTGGGACGGTGCGAGCGATCGCACCGCTC
>JAFAFZ010000630.1 GCA_023423215.1 Actinomycetes bacterium | reverse complement strand
GTGCCGACGTTCCGCAGCGAGCGGCGGCGGGTCGTCGTCATCGGCACCGGCTTCGGCGGCTCGATCACGGCGCTGCGCCTGGCGCAGCGTGGTGTCGACGTGACCCTCGTCGAGCGGGGTCGCCGCTGGGCCAGCGGGACCGAGGGCGCGTTCCCGACGATGTTCTCGCCGGACCGCCGGGTCTCGTGGTTGAGCTCAGAGAACTCGGCCGCCGGGAACCTGATCCCGTCGCTGCCGTGGAAGCCCTACACCGGCATGCTCGAGCGCATCCACGGCCAGGGCATGGACGTCGTGTGCGCAGCCGCGGTGGGCGGCGGCTCGCTGCCCTACCACGGCATGTCGGTGCAGCCGCGGGGCGACCTGTTCGACCGCGTCATGCCCGACTCGCTCGACTACGAGGAGTTCGACGAGCGCTGGTACCCGCTGGTGCGCCAGCAGCTGGGTGCGTCGCCGATCCCGGACGACGTGCTGGCCTCGCCGCGCTACGCGTCCAGCCGCCGCTTCGCGGACCACGTGCGCGCGGCGGGCCTGCCAGAGGCACGGGGCGTGCCGATGCCGATCGACTGGGACGTGGTGCGACAGGAGCTGCGCGGCGAGAAGCGGCCGGTCATCTCGACCGGTGACGTCATCTACGGCGTCAACGGCCCGGGCAAGCGGTCGCTGGACACGAACTACCTGCCCGCCGCCGAGGCCACCGGCCGGGTCGAGCTGCTGGCGCTGCACCGCGTCGAGCAGCTGCGCCGCGACGACCGGGGCCGCTGGGTGGTGTCGATGGACCGCCTCGACACCGACGGCGTCGTGCACGAGCACGTCGAGCTCGTCTCGGACGCGGTGTTCCTGTGCGCGGGCTCGCCCAACACCACGAAGCTGCTGGTGCGTGCGGCCGGGCGAGGGGACGTGCCGGACCTGCCCGACGACGTCGGCGCGTGGTGGTCGACCAACGGCGATCTGCTGACCACGCAGGTCCTGTCCTCGCCGATGGGGACGATGCAGGGCGGTCCCGCCAACATGGCCTCGCTCGACTGGGACCACCCGGACGGGCCGCTGACGATCATCTTCGCCGGCATCCCGCTGCCGTTCGAGGCGAACGTCATGGAGACGATCGGCATCTTCATCCCCGATGGACACGGGCGCTTCACCTACGACGCCGCACGCGACGAGGCACGGTTGAGCTTCCCCGCCTCGGCGCACGGCCCGGCCATGGCCGAGGCCCGCCGCCGCATCGCGGCGCTCGGCCGGGCCGCGGGGACGGTCACGGCGATCGACATGACCGCGGACGACCCGACGACCTTCCACCCGCTCGGCGGCGCGGTCATCGACAAGGTCACCGACCGCTACGGGCGCGTGCTGGGCCAGCGTGGGCTCTACGTCAACGACGGCGCGCTCATCCCCGGGTCGACCGCGTGCGCCAACCCGTCGCTGACGATCGCCGCGCTCGCGGAGCGCAACGTCGACCACCTGGTCCGCCACGACGTCGACTCGGTGTTCTGAACCGGCGCAGCGGTCGCGCCGACACCTGCCGGCGCCGCACTGACAGCATGGGTCCATGGCCGATCTCACGACACGTGCGCACCAGCTGCTCGAACTGCACCACTCCGGCACCACGCTGGTCCTGCCGACGGTCTGGGACGCGTGGTCGGCCCGGGCGGTCGTCGACGCCGGCTTCCCCGCCCTGACGATCGGCAGCCACCCGCTCGCCGACTCGCGTGGCCAACAGGACCACGAGGGCATGACCCTGCTGGACGCGCTCGACGGCATCCGGCACGTCACCGGCGCGGTCGACGTCCCGGTGAGCGCGGACGTCGAGTCCGGCTACGGCGCAGCGCCGGCCGAGCTGGTCGAGCGTGTGCTCGAGGCGGGCGCGGTCGGCATCAACGTCGAGGACACCGTGCACGGCGAGGGCGGGCGGCTGCGCTCGCCCGAGGAGCACGCCGAGTACATCGGCGGCCTGCGGCAGGCGGCGGACGGCGCCGGGGTCGAGCTGGTCATCAACGCCCGCACCGACGTGTTCCTGCAGCCCTCGGGCACCTTCGACGACCCGCTCGCGGAGGCGGTGCGGCGGTTGCAGGCCTGCGAGGCGGCCGGCGCACGCTGCGTCTACCCGGTGCTCGCCCCGGACGCGGACGCGGTCCGCACCCTGCTGTCCGAGCTGTCGGGTCCGTTGAACGTCGTCGCCCACCCCGTCGACGGCTCCGCCGCCGGCTCGATCGAGGACCTGCGGGCGCTCGGGGTGCAGCGGGTGTCGTTCGGACCGCTGCTCCAGAAGGCGCTGACCGAGCCGCTGCAGGCGCTCGTCGCCCCCTGGCGCTGAGCCGCCCGGCCGGCCGCCGACCGTCACGTCGAGCTCGCGCCCCTGCCACCGTCCACGGCTGGCAGGCTGCCCGACATGAGCGCCACCTCACCGAGCACCGAGCCCTGGCCGACCACGTACTCCCCCGGCGGGCTCGTCGCGTCGGTCGACCACCTGGCCTCGTCCGCCGGGGTCGAGCTGCTCGCCCGGGGCGGCGGCGCGGTCGACGCCGCGGTCGCGGCCTCGGCGGTCCTGGCGGTCACCAGCCCCCACCTGTGCGGCATCGGCGGCGACCTCTTCGCGCTCGTGCACGACGGGACGGGCCTGCCGACGGT
>JAFAFZ010000520.1 GCA_023423215.1 Actinomycetes bacterium | reverse complement strand
ACGCTCGCTCGAGCACCAGCGGGGTCGACAGGGTGCGGTAGCCCTCACGTTCGAACCACACGACCGTGGCGTCCGCGTTGCTGCGCACGACCCGGCCCTCGCCCCAGCGGACGTGCACGACCGGCCGATCGGGACGCAGCCACTCGGGGCGCTCGCCCGTCGTCGCCTCGGACGGCGCCGGGCCGGCGATGCCGCGCCGGCAGTTGTCGCAGCCGTCGCCGCACGGGTCGGCCGCCTGGCCGAAGTAGCCGAGCAGCGCCTGGCGCCGGCAACGGGCGGACTCGGCGTACTCGCGCAGCAACGCGGCCCGCGACTCCTGCCACGTCCGCCGCGCCTCGTCGTCGTCCTGGACCGCTCGCAGCGCGCCGTCCAGCCGGCGGACCCGGACCCCGCCCCGGGCGTCGAGCTCGACCGCGTCGACCTCTCGGAGCCGCGTCAGCGCAGCGGTGACGCTGCGTGGGTGCAGGTCGAGCTGCGCGGCGAGCGTCGCCACGTCGGTCGTGTCGCCGACCTGTGCCAGCGCCTCGAGCACCCGCTCGACCGTCGCCGCGGCGACCAGACGCCGCGCGTGCAGGGCCGTGCGACGCGACAGGTCCTCGGGGCGGAAGAGCAGGTGGGCCTGGGCGGGGTCGCCGTCGCGTCCGGCCCGGCCGATCTCCTGGCTGTACTCGTCGAGCGAGTCGGGCGTGTCCCAGTGCACCACGCCCCGGACGTCGGACACGTCGATGCCCATCCCGAACGCGCTGGTCGCCACGACCACGTCGACGCTGCCGTCCACGAACCCGTCGTGCACCGCTCGCCGATCTCCCGCGGACAGACCGGCGTGGTACGCCCGGGCCTCGACACCCGAGTCGGCGAGCAGCGCGGCCACGTCCTCGGTCCGCTGGCGGGTCATCGTGTAGACGATGCGCCGTCCCCCGTGCTGCTCCAGCACGTCGCGCACCATCGAGAGCTTGTCCCGCTCGTGCTCGGGCCGGCGCACCTGCAGGTCGATGTTCGGTCGGTCCAGGCCGGTCACCACGGTCACGACGTCCCGCAGCCCGAGGCGGTCGACGATGTGGCGACGCACCGGCGGCGACGCCGTCGCGGTCAGCGCGATGGTCGGAGGATGGCCCAGCGCCTCGAACACGTCGCGCAGCCGCAGGTAGTCGGGCCGGAAGTCGTGCCCCCACGCCGACACGCAGTGCGCCTCGTCCACGACGACCAGCGACGGCGCGGCGGCCACGAGCTGGTCGAGGGTCTCCGGGCGGGCGAGCTGCTCGGGTGCGAGCAGCAGGAACTCGAGCGATCCGTCGTGCACCCGTTCGAGCAGCCGGGCTCGTCGGGCCGGGCTGGCGGTCGAGTTCAGCGCCGCGGCGTCGCCGGCGTCGAGCCGCTCGAGCGAGCGGACCTGGTCGTGCTGGAGCGCGACGAGCGGGGTCACGACCAGCGTCGGTCCGTCGATCAGAGCGCCCGCGACCTGGTAGATCGCCGACTTGCCGGAGCCTGTCGGCATCACCGACAGGACGTCGTGGCCGCGCAGGACGGCGTCGATCGAGGGTCGTTGTCCGTCGCGCAGCTCCTCGACCCCGAGCGCGCGACGAGCGACCTGCTCGACCTGCGCGGGGTGGGGCGCGGCGGGCTGCGTTCGAGGCACGGCCACCGCCTACCCGCTGGGACGGAGCGCAGCACCGGCCGGGACGCCGCGGCCGCCACCGACGGTGGTCTCGGGTCGACGTCGCTCGACCGGACCGAAGCGCTCCGCCGGCAGGCCGGGCACCCCGACGTGGACGGCGTGCACCAGTCCGGCGTCCCGCTCGTCGGCGTCGGACGCTCCGTCGGGATCGGGCCGGGCGGTCGTGATGAACAACGTCGACAGGTCGGGCCCGCCGAACGCGACCGCGCTGGCGCGCGACGGCCCCACCTCGACCCGTGCGAGCAGCTCGCCGGTGGGCGAGCAGCGCACCACCGCGCCGCCGCCCCAGAGCGCGATCCAGAGGCAGCCCTCGGCATCGATCGCCATGCCGTCGGGGGCGCCCAGATCGGGGTCGACGTCGAAGGCCCGCTCCCGGCACACGACGGTGGTGCCGTCCAGCGTCAGCCGGTCCACCCGCTGGGTCGGCGTGTCGATGTAGTACGCGACCTGCCCGGCGTCGGCCCACGCCATGCCGTTCGAGATCGTCACGCCCGACACGGCGGTGTGCACGTGCAGGTCCCGGTCGAGGACGTACAGGGTCCCGGCGCCGGGCGTCTCGTCGTAGGCCATCGACCCGGCCCAGAACCGGCCCCACGGATCGCAGGTCCCGTCGTTCATCCGGTGCTCGCCCGCGGCGGAGGCCTCCGGCTCGGCGATCGTCGCCATGGTGCCGTCGCCGTCGAGCCACGCGAAGCCCAGCTCGGTCGCGAGGACCCAGCCGTCACCGCCGCCGGCGGTCGGCACGACGGCCGAGACCGGGCGGCCGATCGAGTAGGTCGCGACGCGCTGCAGACCTCCGTCCGCCAGCGCGGCACGGTGCACGTGCCCCGCCGGGATGTCGACCCAGAGCAGCTCGTCGCGACGTGGATCCCACATCGGCCCCTCGCCGTGCTCGCTGCGCACGGTGCAGCACGGCGTGGCGTGCAGCTCATCCATCGGGCGACT
>JAFAFZ010000486.1 GCA_023423215.1 Actinomycetes bacterium | reverse complement strand
GTCGTGCTCCATGCGGAGTCGACGGGTGTGCCACCTTCGGCCGTCCGCCTCGATGATCCACTTCGCCTCGGGCCAGCAGCGATCGACGAACCCGGTCACGGCCCCTCGGCCGGGCAGCGGGTACTCGTGCACGGGAGCGGGCAGTCCGCTGACCCGGAGGACCTCGTCGAGGAGCTGCTCGAGCCGCGAGCGGGGGAGGTCGGCGCCCGGAACCACGTCGTCGAGCACCCTGGCCAGCTTCGCGTTGCCGCGCCGTCCCCGCCGGTGGACCTGGAAGAACCGTGCGCCGATGTCTGCGGCCGTGATCCGCTGGTCGACGATCTCGCGCTTGACCAGGGTGCGCAGCGTCGCGATGTGCATGACCGTGGGCAGGTCGATGATCGTCCGGACCAGCGTCGTGACCCTCAGGCCCTGGACGATCTCGACATCATCGGTCTGCAGGTCGTCCGTCCGGTGGCGTTGGACGTCGGACGGTCCGTGACGAGCGTTGGACGCGCAGGTGATGCTCACGACATCCGCCGGTGCCTCCTCGCAGCCGTGCAGGCGGGCTGCGGCCTGGTGGGAGATGCACGAGGTCGGGCCGGCGTGGAGCTGGGCGACCCACAGCGACCGCATCCACGACGGGTTCAGATCGGCCAACCCGTAGATCGACGGCGCGAGCCGTGCCCACCGTCCCGAGCGGACGAGCGTGCGCAGCTCGGCGCGGGTCAGTCCGTCGTCGCGGCACTGCTCGAGCGTCACCACGCCGTGTTGCACCTCGAGGTGGTCGCGCAGTGCGCTCGAGAGGACGATCACGTGTCCACTCCAGCGCGCACTGTGCGGGAGCGCAGCGGGCAGGTCGGCCCGGTCCACGTCCGTGCCCGCTCGGCGGGTCGGTGGGGCCCGGATGTGGGCCTGGGCGACACGTCGGGTCGGGGACTGGGGGCGGGTGCGGGCCGAAGGGTCGGTGGGGCCCGGATGTGGGCCTGGGCGACAGGTCGGGCCGGGGATGGCGGAGCGGGGCCCGCGGCGTGGGTCGACGGGACGACCGCCACTACTCTGCTCGGATGCCGCGCATCGCCGACCTGCTGCACGAGGCCACCGCGCCGACGCTCAGCGTCGAGTTCTTCCCGCCCAAGACGCCGGCCGGGGACGCCAACCTGCAGCGCACGCTCGAGGAGCTGCGGGCGATCCCATTGACGTTCGTCTCGGTGACCTACGGCGCCGGCGGCTCGACCCGGGACCGCACCCGCGACCTGGTGGTCGGCATCAACGAGGCCGAGTCGTACCCGGCCATGGCCCACCTGACCTGCATCGGGCACACCAAGCCCGAGCTCGAGGCGCTGCTGGACGACTACGACCGCGCCGGCGTGCGCAACATCCTCGCCCTGGCCGGCGATCCGCCCAAGGACGGCAGCCCCGCCGAGGGTGACTTCACCTACGCCATGGAGCTGGTCGACCTGGTGCGCAGCCGCGGCGACCACTTCAGCGTCGCGGTGGCCGCGCACCCGGAGCTGCACCCGCGCTCCACCGATCGTGCGCAGGACCGGCTGCACCTGGCCCACAAGCTCGCGGTCGCCGACTTCGGCGTCACGCAGTTCTTCTTCGATCCGGACGACTACTTCCGCATGGTCGAGGAGCTCGCCGCGAACGGCACGGACACCCCGGTGCTGCCGGGCATCATGCCGCTGTCGAACCCCGACGGCGTGCGCCGCATGTCCGCCATGGCGGGCGCCCGGTTCCCCGAGCAGCTCGCCGAGCGGATCGACTCGGCCACCTCGGACGAGGATCGCCACCGCATCGTGGTCGACGCCGCGGCCGAGCTGTCGCAGCGCGTGCTCGACGGCGGTGCACCGGGCCTGCACCTGTACGGACTGAACCGGTCCGAGTTCGTGCTCGACGTCGTGCGCCAGCTCGGACTCGACCAGCCCGCCAACTGACCGGCCGACCCGACCCGGCTGACGGCCCGCACGGCTGCCGCCGCGCCGACACCCGTCGACCCGACCCCCGGCGTTGACATCGGAACGGCGCCGGACGGACACTTCGTTCGCTTCAGGGTGGGGGAACCGACAGATCGTTGCGGGCCGCGGGCCTGCTCGCATGTGCAGTTGTACCCATACCCGGCCGCGGTCGCAGTTCGTAACCTCGCCCAGGACGACCCGGCCGTCACGGCTGAGGGGGAGCAGGACCGTTGGCAGTTTTCCGCAAGACGAAGGACGAATCGCCGACGGCGGGTGCTGCTCCGACGCGCCGCCGTCGTCGTTCGATCGACTTCGACAGCGCGGACGCCGCCATCCTCGAGACCGAGATCAGCTCGTGGGTCGGCTCGAACCGCCCGAAGCTGGGCGAGGTGATGCTGGAGCTGGGCTCCATCGATCCCGACGAGCTGCTCGACGCCCTCCAGCACCAGCAGGAGCACCCCGAAGAGGGCTCGGCCCGCCTGGGTGAGGTGCTGCTCGAGCTCGGCTCGATCGACGAGACCGCGCTGGCCGCAGCCCTGGCCCAGCAGTTCGGCATCCCGCTCGCGGACCTGCGCGACGCGATGCCCGAGCAGCAGGCGCTGGACGCCGTGGGCGAGGAGCTGTCCCGCAAGCACACGGTCATCCCACTGCGCGTCGAGGCCGAGCGCGTCTTCCTGGCGATCGCCGATCCCCTCGACACGACCGCGATCGAGGAGCTGACGCACCACTGCAAGCGCATCGGCCTGACGATGGGCACCCGCAGCGACATCGAGCGCCTGCTCGAGCAGTCCTACAACGTGCTCAACCAGGCGCAGGTGCACATCCAGGCCTTCGAGCTGAGCGCCTACGAAGAGGTCGCGAAGTCCGAGGACGACAGCTTCGCCGTCGACGAGAACGCCCCGATCGTCCAGGTCGTCAACCGCATCATCACCCAGGGCGTGCGCAGCCGTGCGTCCGACATCCACGTCGAGCCGGGTGAGAAGTTCGTGCGCGTGCGCTACCGCGTCGACGGCGCGATGACCGAGGCGATCCAGCTGCCCTCTCGCATGTCCTCGGCGCTGGTGAGCCGCGTGAAGGTCATGGCGGGGCTGAACATCGTCGAGCGCCGCCGCCCGCAGGACGGCCAGATGGGCGTCATGGTCGACGGTCGCCCGATCGACGTGCGCATCTCGACCGTCGCCACGGTGCACGGCGAGAAGGTCGTGCTGCGACTGCTGGACAAGACCAAGTCGCTGATCTCGCTGGGCGACCTGGGCATGCCGAAGCCGATCGAGGCGCCGTACCTGAAGATCGTGAAGGCGCCGCTCGGCATGCTGCTCTGCACCGGTCCCACGGGTTCGGGCAAGACCACGACGCTGTACGCGACGCTGACCGAGATCAACGACCCGACCCGCAACGTGGTCACGATCGAGGACCCGGTCGAGTACCAGTTCGACGGCATCAGCCAGATGCAGGTGTCCGACACGGGCATGACGTTCGCCGACGGACTGCGCGGCATCCTGCGCCAGGACCCCGACGTGATCCTCGTCGGCGAGATCCGTGACGAGGAGACGGCCCGCATCGCGATGCAGGCGTCGCTGACGGGTCACTTCGTGCTGTCGTCGCTGCACTCGGTCGACTCGGTCGCTGCGATCCACCGCTTCACCGACATGGGCATCGAGCCGTTCCTGGTCGCCTCGGCGCTGACCGGCGTCGTCGGCCAGCGCCTGCTGCGCCGCATCTGCACCAACTGCAGGGCGCCGTACCAGCCCACCCCGGCGGAGATCCGCATGGTCGCCGAAGAGGTCGGCCACCAGCCGAAGCAGTGGCTCAAGGGCACCGGCTGCAACCGCTGCAACCACACCGGCTACCGCGGTCGTGTCGGCGTGTACGAGCTGCTGGCGATCACCGACGGCATGCGTGAGCTGATCGTCGCCCGGGCGACGCACCACGAGATGCGCGATCGGGCGATCGACGAGGGCATGCGCACGATGCAGAAGCAGGCGTTCAACCTGGTGGTCGACGGCATCACCACGGTCGACGACGTGATCCGCAGCGTCTACGCACCCGGCGTGGACCGCAGTGCGCAGGTCGAGCCGAAGGAACTGGGCCCGGGCAAGCGTGCGCTGGCACGCGGCAAGGACGCGCTGGGCGTCGGCGAGGCGGTCGACGGTGGCGAGCCGCACGATCCCATCTCGGTGGGACCGGTGGGCGCAGGTGGGGCGAACGGAGCGAGTGGGGCGAGCGGTCTGGTGGAGCGGGCACCCGCTGACACCAGCGAGCTGGACGGGGACGTGGGGGTCAGGACATGAGCGCAACAACGACGGAACCGACCGGCAACCGCCGGGCACCGAAGTCGAAGTCGGCCAAGTCGGCGAAGTACCGCTACGAGGCCGAGACGATCAACGGCGAGCCGGTCAAGGGCGAGATCGAGGCGTCCTCGGCGAACGTGGCGCGCAACGAGCTCGCGGTGCGCGGGCTGCGCGTCACCAAGCTCACCGAGAAGAAGGGTCTGAACGTCGAGCTGACGAAGGAGAAGGTCCCGCTCGTCGAGATCATGCACTTCTCGCGTCAGATGGCGACGTTCCTGCGTGCGGGCGTGCCGATGACCGAGGCGCTGGACAACCTGCGCCAGGACGCCACCAACAAGCGCTTCAAGGCAGTGCTCGGCGACGTCCTGGACCGCGTGACGGGTGGTCGCTCGGTCACCGAGGCGCTGAGCGTGCACGCCGACATCTTCCCGTCGTACTTCATGGCGCTGCTCGGCTCGGCCGAGCTGACCGGCCGGATGGACGAGGCGTTCGACCAGCTGCACAGCTACATCCGACGGGACCTGGAGCTGACCCGTGCGGTCCGCAAGGCGCTGATCTACCCGATCATCCTGTTGGCCGTCTCGGTCCTGGTGGTGCTCGTCATCGTCGTGTTCGCGATCCCGAAGTTCGCCGAGTTCTTCGAGGACTTCGACGCCGAGCTCCCGCTGCCGACCCGCATGCTCATGGGCATCGCCAACTTCGTCGGATCGCCGGCCGGGTGGATCACGGGTGCGGTGCTCGTCGTCGCGATCTGCGCGGCACTGCTCTACGTGCGCACCCCGGGCGGTCGTCGGAACCTGCACGCGCTGCAGCTGAAGCTGCCGCTGATCTCGACGGTCGTGACCTACTCGTCGACGGAGCGCTTCACGCGTGTGCTCGCTGCGCTGCTGGATGCGGGTGTGCCGCTGCCCGAGGCGCTGCCGACCTCGATCGACTGCGCGAACAACATGGTCTACAAGGAGCGCCTGTCGGTGGCGATGGAGGGCGTGCTCGCCGGCGGCGGCTTCGCCGATCCGCTCGCCAGCACCGACCTGTTCCCGACGGCTGTCATCCAGATGGTCCGCGTCGGTGAGCGCACGGGTGAGCTGTCCGATCAGCTCAACAACGCGGCCGGGTTCTACGAGGAGGAGCTGAGCTATGCGGTGGACAAGCTGACCGCCTGGTTCGAGCCGATCATGATCTTGTTCATCGGCATCGTGGTGGGATTCGTTGCGCTCGCCATGGTTTCTGCGATGTACGGCATCTACAATCAAGTGGAGCTGTGACCGGGCGGGTCAGCAGCTCCTGAATCGACATACCTCCGTCGTTCGCTGGGGACGCCGGAGTTCGGGGAAGAGCAGCACTCGTCTGGGGCGACGCTGCTGTTCCGGGTCTGGCGGAGGACGACCGGAACAATGTGGGAACAGGTTCGGCGCACGGCGCCGCGCGCGTCGACACGCGCGTGGGCCCGCCCGTGTGCGAGATGGAACAGAGGCGGTGGCCCACGGCGTGGCCAGCGCGGCGCGACGTTGATCGAGGTCCTCGTCGTCGTCGCCGTGGCGATCCCGGTGATCCTGGCCGCCGCGGCCGGACTGCTCACGACGATGCGGCTCAGCAGCGCGACGCAGCAGGGTCAGCAGGCCGAGGCCCAGGCGAGCGCGTTCGCCGAGTCGGTCAAGCAGATCGCCTACGTCCCGTGCGCGGAGGTGGCCGACTACGCGTCGGACGCGGAGCTCTGGGCCCCCCCCTCCGGCGTCACGGTCGAGGTGCTCGACGTTCGGTACTGGAGCCAGACGGCTCGGAGCTACACGTCGACGACCTGTGCGGGCCCGAACGACGACCAGGGAAGCCAGCTCATCACCGTGCGCGCGGAGACCGAGGACCGCTCTGCCGTGCTCGAGGTCGTGAAGCGCGATCCGGAGGCCACGCCATGAGGGTCGACCGACGACGGGATCAGCACGGCTTCACGATGTTGGAGACGCTGCTGACGCTGGTGCTCACGGCCCTGATCATGGCGCCGCTCTTCGGGTGGGCGTTCGTGGCGTCCCGCCAGCAGACCGCCACCATCACGCGCAACATCGACGGCGCGTCGGTCGGCTTCCTGCGCACCTCGTTCCTGCGCGACGTCGCGTCGTCGCACACGGCGAACGTCGGCACCGCGGCGAACGGCACCGACTGCTCGGGCGGTGGCTCTGCGGCCGCTGCGCCGACCGACACGGTGCTGCGGCTCACGGCGTCGACCGGCCCGCGGGTCGTCTACAACCGTGCCGCGTCGAGCGAGGGCACCGGCACGAGCCTGTGGCGCCGCGAGTGCACCGGGGGTGCCGCGACGTCCGAGACCGAGCTGGTCCGCGACATCTCACCGACGTCGGTCGCCGTGTCCTGTGCTCCGCGACCCGGGATGGGTTCGACGGACTGCGGGCGCATCAGCCTGCGCGTCGACACCGTCAGCGGCCAGGCCGTCTCGATGACCGCTTCGCTGCGGGCCGGCGTCGCGATCGGCGTCGTGACCGGCGGCGGACCGGCGTACGTCTCGCCCGACGTGTCCATCTCGGTGTCCGATCTCGAGGTCTACCGGGGCGAGACCGTCACCTTCGACGGGACGGCGAACGACCCGGGCGGCTCCACGATGACGTACCGGTGGGAGCTGGGGGACGGGACCATCTCGACCGCCCTGAGCGTCAGCCATGCGTACTCCCAGCTCGGCGAGTTCACCGCCGTGTTCACCGCGACGACCGCGGGGGGCACGCCTGCGAGCGACTACGTGCGCATCCGCGTGCAGAACCGCCCGCCGACCGCAGTCATCTCGGCGCCGAGCGAGAACCCCCTCACCGTCAACCGCTGCACGAGCGTGAACTTCGCGGCGGCGGGCTCGTCGGACCCGGACACCGGCGGCAGCGTCGTGCGCTACCTCTGGTCCTACGGCGACGGACAGACGGCGACGAAGACCTCGTCCGCAGCGCACGGTCACGCCTACTCGATGCCGCGCGGCAGCTCGAACCCGTACACGGTGAACCTGCGGGTCGAGGACAACGACCACGACGCGTTCGGCAACGGTGCCGGCGATGACACGACGCAGGTCGTCGTCACCAACCGTGCTCCGAACACACCGGCCATCCAGGGCGCCTGGAACTCGTCGACGGCCGCCGGCGGCAGCTCGCTGCAGGTGACGACGCCGGCGACGGTGAACTTCTCGATCACCGGTCCGTCGCCGCTGGACCCCGACGGGACCTGCGACACGCTGAGCTACCAGTGGCTGAAGGATGGGTCACCGATCAACGGCGCCACCGGTGCAACGTACGCGCACTCGGCGACGGGCGGCGCGACGATCAGCGTGAAGGTCACCGACGACCAGGGCGAGTCGAAGACCTCGTCGGGCGTCACCCTGGCGACGAACACGCCGCCGACTGCGGCGTTCACGCTGACCTCGTACGACGTGCGCGCAGGTGCCGCCGTCACGCCCGAATCGAGCTCGAGCGACCCCGAGACGCCGGCCGCCTCGCTGGTCCATGCGTGGACGTTCCCCAACGGCACGCCGGCGACGTCGACGGCTCGTGCTCCGGGTGTCGTGCGCTTCGGTGCGAACGTCCCAGCCGGCAGCAGCTTCGAGAGCGCGACGTACACGACGTCGCTGTCCGTGACGGACGGGTCGGGCGTCATGAACGGTCCGGCGACGCGGACGATCACCGTGCGGGGGGCTCCGGCTCCGTCCAGCATCTCGGCCTCGGGCAGCAACCGGACCAACACGGTCTCCTGGCCGGCCGTCCCGGGCGTGGCCGGCGTCCCGACAGCCGTGTCCTACGACGTCGACATCCGCTGGTGCACGTTCCGCGTCTTCGTGTGCCTGTCGTGGAACGACTTCCGGGACGCGTACGACGGCACGGCGACCTCGTGGACGAGCACCAACCACGGGGCGGCGAACAACAGCGACGTCGAGCTGCGGGTGCGCACCAAGGACCCCTACAGCGGGACGTGGAGCCCGTTCCGGACGCAGGCGGTGCAGTTCAAGTGACGCGTACACCGAACCCTCGTCCGCGACTGCTCGATGAGCGCGGCTTCGCGCTCATGACGGCGATGGCGATCATGGTGCTGTTCGCTGGCGTCACGCTGGCTGCGCTCATGACCATGACGTTGACCACCTCGCAGATCAGCGAGACGCAGAAGCTCTCGACCCGAGAGGTGCGCGCCGCCGACAACGCTCTGGAGTCGGCCGTCAACCTCATCCGGATGGACCCGGCGGGAGAGCTGGGCAACTTCGACGACTGCCTCGGCGGCACCCCGATCGACCTCTCGACCAACAACCGGACGGTCACGGTCACGGCGACCTGCGAGGAGTCCGACCGGGCGATGCCCGTCCGGGACAGCGCGCTCGGCGCCGCGCCCTCGGTCCAGCTCGTCGGCGCCGACGGCTACCGCGGGTCGTTCACCGCCGACAGCGTGCCGTGGAAGGTCGACTGCCTGCGCCCGATCGC
>JAFAFZ010000347.1 GCA_023423215.1 Actinomycetes bacterium | reverse complement strand
CGCTGGATCTGGACCCCGGAGGGTTCCACCTGGGCGTCGCCCGCTTCGAGCCCGAGAACCACGTCGACCTGATCGGGCGCGGCTACGCCGCGAGCGACGCGGCGCTGCCGCTCGTGGTCGTCGGCGGGGCCCCCTACAGCGACGGCTACACCGAGTCGATCCAGCAGGTCGCGGACGGCGACCCACGCATCCGCGTGCTGGGCTCGGTCTGGGACCAGGTCCAGCTCGACCAGCTGTACGGGCACGCCCGGCTGTACCTGCACGGCCACTCCGTCGGGGGCACCAACCCCTCGCTGCTGCGCGCCATGGGCGCCGGCGCGGCGGTCAGCGCGTTCGACGTCGGGTTCAACGCCGAGGTGCTGGGCGACGACGACTGGTGCTTCGCGGACGAGGCCGGCGGCCGGAGGGCCGGCGAGGCCGCCGAGGCCGACGGGGCGGGGTTCGCCGCGTACGGCGACGAGGTCCGCACCCGTGCTGCCGAGCGCTACCGGTGGGACGAGGTCGCCGAGGGCTACGAGGAGCTCGGGCGACGACTCGCCGGCGGGTGGACCCGACGCGGCGAGGTCGACGGACGACGACGCAACCACCCGCGCTGGGCACGCGACACGGAACCCGCTGCGGCGGGTTCGCCAGGAGGACAGCGATGACCAGCGGTGCCGCCGCCCCGACCACCAAGCTCAGCTTCGGCGACGCGATGACCGAGCTGCGCAGCCGGCAGAAGACGTCGAAGGGCGCGCCGGCCTACTCGCTGCTGGTCAACCGGCGCCTCGGCCGGGTGTTCGCCGCGACCGCGTACGTGCTCGGACGCACCCCGAACCAGGTGACCGCCGTCAGCGCGCTCTTCACCTTCTGCGGCATCGCGGTCATCGCGCTCGTCGATCCTTCGGTCGCCAGCTCGATCGGCGTCTGCCTGCTGCTCGTCATCGGCTACGCCCTCGACGCGGCGGACGGTCAGCTGGCGCGGCTGCGCGGCGGGGGCAGCGTGTCCGGCGAGTGGCTCGATCACATGGTCGACTCGGCGAAGATCGCCACCCTGCACCTGGCGGTGCTCGTGAACTGGTTCCGCTTCCGCGACGGCGGCGACGAAGCGCTGCTCATCCCCATCGCGTTCCAGGTCGTCGCTTCGGTGATGTTCTTCGTCGTGATCCTCAACGACCAGATCCGGCGCGCGCACCGCGGCTCGACGAAGATGATCCTCCAGGGCGAGGGCAGCTCGTCGACGCTCTACTCGCTGGCCGTCGTGCCGACGGACTACGGGTTGCTGTGCGTGGTGTTCGCCCTGCTGTTCTGGCAGACCGGCTTCTTCTGGGTCTACACGGCGCTGATGGTGCTGAACGCGGCGTTCCTGGTGATCGCCCTCGTCAAGTGGTACCGAGAGATGCGCACGTACTGATGTCGTTCTCGCCGCGCACCGAATCGGACGACCTCGGGGACGATCCGTTCTCGGTCCTCGTCGTGTGCACTGCGAACGTCTGCCGGTCGCCGATGGCCGAGTACCTGCTGCGTGACCACCTGCGCCGCCACCTCGGGCGTGACGCCGGCTGGGACTGGGTCGTGCGCTCGGCGGGCACGCACGTGTCCCCGGGCTCGACGACGCACCACCTCGCCCTCGACGTGCTGCACGAGCGCGGCGTGCCGATCGAGGGCGGCATCGCGCAGCAGGCCACCGGCCCGCTCCTCGAGCGAGCGGATCTGATCCTGACCGCCAGTCGACCGCAGCGGGCCTGGGTGGTCGAGCGCTGCCCCAGTGCCGTGCGACGGGCCTTCACGATGCGCCAGTTCGCGCGCCTGTGCCGCGCGGGTCGCGCCGAGCTGCAGATGACCGAGGTCCGCCGCGGCGCGCAGCTCGTGACCGCCGCCGCGGCAGGTCGTGCACGGGTGCAGCCCGTGGCCGAGGATGACGACCTGATCGAGGACCCGATCGGTCACGGTGTGGACCGGTTCCGCAGCTGCGCGGACGTCATCGAGTCCTGCCTGGCCGACATGCTCGGCCCTCCGGGCTGATCGACGACCCGACCCGTCACTCACACCTGCGCCGGGCAGGGACCGCCGGCGGCTCGGTTGGTCGGTTCGGCCGACCGCCGCCCCGAGGGCCTCGGCTCAGCGGTTCTTCGAGCGCACGCGTCGGGACGGGTCGCCCGAGCCGTTCCGGCCCTTCGCGGGGGCGGCGTCCTCGGACCACTCGGGCAGCTGCGGCTGCTCCGCACGCGGCGACGTCGGCGCAGTCTGCTGGCTGGAGTGGTCCGTCTCGTAGCGGTACGTCGCGTAGCCGGACGCACGGTTCGTCGGCACCATCGTCAGCACCGAGCCGAACACCTTGGCGCCGACCGCCTCGAGCGAGCGGATCGACAGCGACACCTGGTGGCGGGTGGTGCGGCCGAAGCGCACCGCCACGATGGCACCGTCCGCCCGGGTCGCCGCGACGGCGGCGTCGGTGACCGGCAGCAGCGGCGGCGTGTCGATGATGACCATGTCGTACTCGGTGCGGAACCGCTCGAGCAGGCGGGCCATGGCCTCGCTGCCGAGCAGCTCGGAGGGGTTCGGGGGCAGCTGCCCGCTCGGCAGCACCACCAGCCCGTCGGTGCCCCACGGCTGGAGCACGTCCTCGATCTCGACCCGGCCGGCGAGCACGTCGGTCAGGCCCACCGCACGCTCGACGCCGAAGTAGTCGGCCAGCTTCGGGCGGCGGAAGTCGGCCTCGATCACCAGCACGCGGCGGTTCACCGCGACCATCGCCAGCGCCAGGTTCGCCGACATCGACGACTTGCCCTCCTCGGCCACCGAGGACGTCACGACGAGCACCTGCACCGGCCGTTCCACGTCGATGAACTGCAGGTTGGTGCGCAGCTGTCGGAACGCCTCGGCACGAAGGCTGTGCATGTCGTCCTGGATGACCAGCGGTGCGTCCTTCGCGCGGCGGTCGAGCGGGATGCGCCCGAGCAGGGGGCCGGCCCCGACGGCGTCGAGCTGGTCGTCCGAGCGCACCGAGGTGTCACGCAGCTCGAGCAGGAGCGCCAGGCCCAGTCCGACGACCAGGCCGAGCATCGTCCGCAGGCCGACGGTGACCATCGGGCTGGTCGGGACCTGCGACAGCGTCGGGCCGTTGACGACCTCGAGGCGGACCTGGGCCGCGTCGGAGCTGGTCTCGGAGCTCTCGATCTGTTCGACGTACAGCTTGAACTGGTCCGCAAGAGCCGTGCCGACGTCGAGCGCGAGCTGCTCGTCGGTCGAGGTCACGGTCGACGTCAGCAGCACGGTGTTGACGTCCCCGCTCGCGCTGACCATCCCCTGGATCTGCTTCGCCGAGAGCTCGATGTTCGGGTACTCGTCGACGATCATGTTGGCGAGGCGGTCCGACGACAGCAGCGCGACGTAGGAGTTGACGCGGCGCTGGGCGAACTGGTCGGCGGCGAACTGGCCGTTGGCGCTGTCGGTGGCCGAGGTCTTGACGAAGAACGTCACCGAGGACTGGTAGGTCGGCACCTCTCGGCTGACCGAGAACACGCCGAGCGCTGCACCCAGGACGCCCGGGATGAGGATGACCCACCAGAACTTCCGGATCGCCTGGAGATACTGGCGCAGGTCCATCCTCACCGTCCTTTCCGTCGCAGAGTCTAGGGGCGAGTCACGCCGGATCCGACGGGCGGCGTCCGACGTCCTCGCACGCCCGCTCGAACGCCTCGGCGTGCAGCTCGCCGATGCGGTCCCAGTCGCGTGCGTCCAGGTCCGGCGGCGCCGCCGGTGGAGCGGCGCGCAGCTCGGCGAGCGCGTCGGCCAGCAGGTGGCTCGTGAGCTCGCCGTCGTAGAGCCGCACCCACCCGGGTCCGACCTCGTCCGCGATCTCGGAGGTCGCCGGGGCGCGGGGCACGAGGACCGGCCGGTCGAGCGAGAGCGCGAGCACGAGCGAGCTCGAGTTGGTGATGTCCGAGAACGGGAGCACGACCAGCTCGGCCGAGACGACCTCGTCGCGCAGCTGCGGGTCCGGCACGTACTCGTCCAACCAGGTGACGCGCTCGTCGGCCGCCTGCGCGGCCAGGAGCTGGCTCCGGAGGTCGTCGTCCGAGGTCGAGCCGATGACGTGCAGGGTTGCAGCGGGGTCGTCCAGGTCGGCGAACGCCCGCAGCAGCACGTCGATGCCCTTGTAGCGGCGCACCAGGCCGAACTGGACCAGCCGACCGGGGACCGGGCGGTCCGGCGCGCCGACGCCAGGGTCCTCGAACCAGTCGCGTGCGTGGCCGATGGGCGCGAGCGTGCGTGGGGCCGAGGTCGGCGGCGGCGTCTCGCGGTTCAGGATGATCCACTCCGTGGT
>JAFAFZ010000323.1 GCA_023423215.1 Actinomycetes bacterium | reverse complement strand
CGGAGGAGGACGCCAGCTCGGGCGGCGCGGCGGACGCCACCGTCGCCCAGGAGCTGACGCAGGACGACGCGGGAGCGGACGACGCCGACGGGTCCGCCGAGTCGGCCGGCAGCGCGGCACCGCTGTCCACCACGACCGTCCCGGCCGCGACCGACCCGGCCCTGTCGTCCCGTGGTGCGGTGCGCGCCGACGGGTTCGACACCACCACCCTGGTCGACCTGGGCGAGCACCCCGACCTGACCTCGCTGCGCGCGACCGTCGGCGGAGCCGGCGGGACCGCGACGTCCGGGTCGGCGACCGGCGGCTCGCCGACGTCGCCGTCCGGCGCGTGCGTGGCGCGGGTGGCCGAGCTCGACGCAGAGGTGCTGGGCGTCGCGACGGTCGATGGCGTCGGAGTGCTGGTCGTCCGGACCGCCGACGCATCGGGCCCGCAGGTCAGGGCGCTGGTCGCGCCCGACTGCACCGCCGAGCTGCCCTGACCGTGTCGCCGACGCACCGCTGACCACTAGGCTGCGCGCCCATGACGGACCAGTCCACCGGCACCGGCCAGACCACGACGGCGCCCGCGGCCGCGGCGGCAGCTCCCGCTGCGGCAGAGCCCGACTGGACCGATCAGGTCACGGACCTCATCGTCGACTCGGTCGACAAGGTGCGCGAGCGCACCACCGGTCCCGTCCTGGAGTACTCCCGGATCTCGGTGCACGCGGTCGTCGCGGTGCTCCTGCTGCTGCCGATCGGCGCGCTGTTCCTCATCGGTCTCGTGCGGCTGCTGAACTGGGCGATCCCGGGCGACGTCTGGATCGTGTACACGATCCTCGGGACGTTCTTCGCACTCGTCGGGGTTGTCCTGTGGTCCCGGCGCTCGAAGCTGCCGACCTGATCCCGTCGCCGGCCGAGCTTGCCGTACGAACGTCCATCCGAGGAGACCATGTCACCCGAAACCAGCTCCGAGACGCGCGCGACCCCGGAGGTCCGCAACGTCGTGATCATCGGCTCCGGTCCGGCGGGCCTGACGGCGGCGATCTACACCGCCCGGGCGAACCTGGCGCCGCTGATGCTCGAGGGCGAGCCCTCGTCCACCAGCGATCAGCCCGGCGGGCAGCTGATGCTGACGACCGAGGTCGAGAACTTCCCCGGCTTCCCCGACGGGATCATGGGCCCGGAGCTCATGGCGAACTTCCGTGCGCAGGCCAGCCGGTTCGGCGCCGAGATCATCACCGCCAAGGCGTCGCGCGTCGACCTCAGCGAGCGGCCGTTCAAGGTGTGGGTCGGTGACCCCGAGGCCGAGCCCACCTACCTGGCCAAGACCGTGATCGTCTCGACCGGCGCCCAGTCGCTGATGCTGGGGCTCGAGTCCGAGCGCCGCCTGCTGGGCCACGGCCTGTCCACCTGCGCCACCTGTGACGGCTTCTTCTTCCGCGACCAGGACATCGCCGTCGTCGGCGGTGGCGACTCCGCGGTCGAGGAGGCGATGTTCCTGACACGCTTCGCCCGCTCGGTGACGATCATCCACCGCCGAGACGAGCTGCGTGCCTCGAAGATCATGCGCGACCGCGCCCACGAGAACGAGAAGATCAAGTTCCTGTGGAACTCGGTGGTCACCGAGATCAACGGCGAGACCTCGGTCGAGTCGGTCGAGGTGCGCAACGTGCTGACGGACCGCGTCACGACGCACGAGTTCACCGGCTTGTTCGTCGCGATCGGCCACCGCCCCAACACCGACCTGTTCAGGGGCCAGCTGGACCTGAAGGACAACGGCTACCTGATCACACTCGACGGCACCTCCCGCACCAACGTCGAGGGCGTGTTCGCCGCCGGCGACGTCCAGGACGACTGGTACCGCCAGGCGATCACCGCCGCCGGCAGCGGGTGCATGGCTGCGATCGACGCCGAGCGCTGGCTCGAGGAACAAGGCGTCTAGCCGAACAGGACCGCAGCGATCGACGCCGAGCGCCGGCTCGAGGAACAAGGCGTCTGAGCGACGACCTGCGCCGGAATGCCGGGCGCGGCGCGGGGGTTTCGGTACCGTCATCAGCACGAGGGACCGCCGGAGGAGCCGGTGGACCCACCGAAAGGACCTGACATGTCGGCTTCCATCAGCCACCTCAGCGAAGCGACCTTCGCCGAAGAGGTGAACAGTGCGTCCGAGCCCGTGCTCGTGGACTTCTGGGCCGAGTGGTGCGGGCCGTGCAAGACCATCGCCCCCATCCTCGAAGAGGTCGCCGACGAGCAGTCCGGCTCGCTCAAGGTCGCCAAGGTCAACGTGGACGACAACCAGGGCCTGGCGGTCCAGTACGGCGTGCAGAGCATCCCCACGCTGATCGTCTTCAAGGACGGCGTCGAGGCCCATCGCATCGTCGGTGCTCGCGGCAAGGCCCAGCTGCTCGAGGACCTCAGCTCCTTCATCTGATCCGGTCCCCGGCCCCTCCGGGCATCTGACCACCATCCCCCCACCCACCGTCGTCCCGCCCGGCTCGAACACCTGTTCGGTCCCGGAGCGGGACGTCGGTCGTCACGGGCACTACGCTCTGCACGCTGCGGACTCGCCGTGGCACGAGTTCCGGAGACCACCATCACCCTCGCCTCGCTCCCCCTCCGACTCGGGTCCCGCGGACCCGACGTCGCCGACCTGCAGCGTCGGCTGCGGGCGGCGGGCTTCGGGGTCGACGACGAGGCGGGTGAGTTCGGCGGGACCACCGGCGCGGCGCTCGTGGCGTTCCAGGCGGCGCACGGCCTCGATCCCGACGGCGAGTGCGATGCGACGACCTGGGGTGCGCTGATCGAGACCGAGTACCGGCTCGGTGATCGGCTCCTGTGCCTCCGCTCCCCCATGATGCGGGGCGACGACGTCTCCGAGCTCCAGCTGCGACTGGGCGCGCTGGGCTTCGACGCCGGCCGGGTCGACGGCATCCTCGGGCTGGTCACCCAGCAGGCGATCGCCGACTTCCAGCGCAACGCCGGGCTGGTGAGCGACAAGGTCTGCGGTCCGGAGACGGTCGACGCGCTGGTGCGGCTCGAGGGTCGCGGCGGCTCTGCGACGGTGACCGGGGTGCGCGAGCGCGACCGGCTGCGTCGCCGGCTCTCGAGTCCCACGGCGCTGCGCGTCGCGGTCGGATCGGGCGGATCGATGCATCCGGTGCTCAGCGGCTTCGCAGCCGAGCTCCAGGGCTCCGGCACCTCGACCCTGCTGCTCGACGACGACGACTGGTCGGCCCAGGCGAACGCCACGAACGAGTTCGCCGCCGACCTGTTCATCGGGCTGGTCGTGGCGGACGAGCCGACGGTCGAGGCCTGCTACTTCTCGGTGCCGGGCTACGAGTCCGACGGCGGTCGTCGCCTCGCCGAGCTCATCGTCAAGGAGCTGCCCGCCGCCCCAGGATGGGGTGTCGGCACGGTGCGTGGCATGCGTCTGCAGATCCTGCGCGAGACCCGGCCACCGGCCGTGCTCGTGCGCCTCGGCGACGCCGCGCTGCTCGATGCGAGCGCCGCGATGGTCATCGCATCGCTCCATCGCGCCCTGCGCGCTTGGGCCGACGACCCCTGCTGATCGACCTCGACCACAGGTCGACCTCTCTCAGCTGAAGGTGCACCTCAGCTTCGGTTAACCACAGAGTTGCACACAGCCTGTGGACAACCATCGGTACGAGTGGAGCTGCACCTGAGGGTCAGCGATCAGCCGGTCGACAGAGCTCGGCACCGCTCCAGCACGGGCCGAGCGCAGTCCGGCGGGGCCGATCTCCGAGCGAGAACCGCGTCACTCGATGATGACGCGGTAGATCCGCTCGAGGTCCTCGAGGTTCGCGAAGTCGATCGTCACCTTGCCGCGCTTGGCGGTCATGGCGATCGAGACGCGGGTGTCGAGGTGTGAGGCGAGCAGCTCCTCGAGCTCGAGCAGGCCCGGGGGGCGGAGCCTCCGACCATCCAGGTCGTCCTCGTGGTCCTCCGGCGACGGAGCAGGCGCAGGCGTCGGTGCGGGGGTGGGATCGAGACCGGCTTCGAGGTCGAGGCGCTCCTTCACGAGCTGCTCGACGTCGCGCACGCTCAGCGACTCGGTCACGACCCGCTTCGCCAGCGCCTCCTGGTAGGCCCGGTCGGGATGGGCGAGGAGGGCCTTGGCGTGGCCGGCGGACAGCAGACCTTCACCGACGAGCTTCTGCACCGCCGGGGTGAGCTGGAACAGTCGGAGGTGGTTGGCGACGGCGGAACGGCTCTTGCCGACACGCTTCGCCACCTCCTCCTGGGTCAACCCGAAGTCGTCGATCAGCTGCTGGTAGGCCGCCGCCTCTTCGAGCGCGTTCAGGTCCTGCCGGTGCAGGTTCTCGACGAGAGCCTGCTCGAGCGAGCTGACGTCGTCGACGGTGCGCACGACCGCAGGGATCGTCGGCAGGCCGGCGCGCTTCGCCGCACGCCAACGCCGCTCCCCCGCGATCAGCTCGTACCCGTCGTCGGTCGCCCGCACCAGCACCGGCTGCAGCACGCCCAGCTCGCGCACGCTGTCCACCAGGCCTTCGAGCGTCTCCTCGTCGAAGACACGTCGGGGCTGGAGCGGGTTGGGGAAGACCGCGCCGATCGGCAGATCGCGCAGACCTCCCGACGAGAGGTCCACCTCGGGTTCTGCCGCCGGGATGAGGGCGGTGAGGCCGCGGCCGAGTCCACCTTTACGAGCCACCGCTGACCTCCCGTGCGAGCTCCCTGTACGCCACCGCTCCTCTGGAGCTGGGGTCGAACGTCGTGATCGGCTTGCCGAACGACGGCGCCTCGGACAGGCGCACGTTGCGGGGGATCACGTTCCGGCACACCGTGGACCCGAAGTGCGCCCGCACCTCGGTCGAGACCTGTTCGCCCAGTCGGGTGCGGCCGTCGTACATCACCAGCACGATGCTCGAGATCTCGAGCTCGGAGTTGAGGTTGCGCCGCACGAGGTCGACGTTGCGGGTGAGCTGGCCGAGGCCTTCCAACGCGTAGTACTCGCACTGGATGGGCACCAGCACCTCGGTGGCAGCGACGAGCGCGTTCACGGTGAGCAGTCCCAGGGACGGGGGACAGTCGATCAACACGTAGTCGTAGTCGTCGATGACCTCGGCGAGGGCCTTCTTCAACCGGCTCTCACGGCTGAAGGTCGGGACCAGCTCGATCTCGGCGCCGGCCAGGTCCAGGCTGGCCGGTGCCACGAACAGTCCCTTGACCTCGGTCGGCTCGATGCACTCGTCCAGCGCGACGTCGTTGAGGAGGACGTCGTAGACCGTCACCTCGAGCGTCCGGGGATTGATCCCCAGGCCCGTGGTCGCATTGCCTTGGGGATCCAGGTCCACGACGAGCACGCGATGGTCGAGCTCGGCCAGCGAAGCACCGAGGTTGACGGTGGTCGTGGTCTTGCCCACGCCACCCTTCTGGTTCGCGATCGCGATGATGCGCGGGAGCGGACGTGCATGCGATCCACTCCGGCTGCTGCCGCTCTGCACCGTGGCAACCGTCTCCGGCGAGGGCGCCGGAAGGGAGGCCGGAGCGTCGGACTGGACGTTCCGCGACGGCGGAGCGGGGCCTGGCGAGGTCGGCTCCGTGCTGCCCGCCGGAGCGGAACTCGCAGCGGGCGCTGGCTGCACCTCGGGAGCGGTGTGCACGCTCGGTGCGGCGAGCACCGCAGGCGTGGCCTGCACGGATGGTGCGGTGGACGGTGAAACGGGAACGTGCGGACCCGGTGAGGTCGGATCAGGTTCCTGCCCCTGGAACGGGACCACCTCGGGAGACGCCGCAGCGGACGGGCTGGGCTCCCCTGACTCGTGGACCTGCACCCCTGGGGGCTCCTGGTCGGACCCACCAGGGAAGCGGACGTCGGTCATCCCTACTCCCATGGCGGACAGCTGAGCACCCGAGTGGTGCCGGTTCATCCTTCCCGGTGCACCAGCGTGGGTCAAGCACCCTCGACGTGTTCCACGTGGAACATCGGACGACGGGCGGAGCTGCTCCGCTCAGAACAGCGGTCGCTTCGCAGGGAGACCGACTCGCCGCGGCACCGTCTCCGGACACGGTGCGACGACCTCGATGAGCTGGAGCGTGGCACCCTCCTCGAGCTGGAGGCCCACCGGCCGCAGACCGAGCACCTCGAGTCCCTCGGGCGGCCAGCGCTCGGCTGATCCCTCCGGGGGCTCGCTCACCACGAGCAGGTCACCCGGCTCTCCCAGGAAGCCGGCGGCGCACTCCGCGGTTGCGGCGGGCGGACCGAACGAACGAGCGACCACCGCGTCGAAACCGCCACGGAGGTCCGGTCGCCGGGCCAGCTCCTCGGCGCGCCCGAGCTCGATGCGCACGCGCCCCTGCAGCCCGAGCGCGTCGACCGAGCGCTCCAGGAACCGACACCGCCGCTCGTTGCCGTCGAGCAGCACGAACCCGCAGTCGGGCATCGCCGAGGCGAGCACCAGCCCCGGCAGGCCGCCTCCACTGCCCAGGTCCAGGACTCGTCGACGTCCCCGGAGGCTCGGCAGGAATGCCTCCGCGTGGCGTCGTTGCGGGGACACCGGACCGGGTCCGAGGAAGCCGTGCGCACGGCTCTGTTCGAGCACCTCGTCCAGGTTGGCGGACGGCGGGGGAGTGGTCACCAGCGCAGTGTGCCACGCCGCAGGACGTTCGACGTGGAGCGAGCAGCCGGCAGATCGCCGGGTCCGGGGGGCGCTCCAAGGTGGGGCGGTCCTTCCCCGGTCGTCCGGACGATTTGCCGGCTGCGGCGCCACGTGTTCCACGTGGAACATCGCGTGCCCGACGAGCGGAGTACCCAACGGCTGGCGACGCCGCGTTCCACGTGGAACACCCTGGACGCGCCACGGGCACCCCGCAGGGTGCCCGTGTCGCTGTGGATGTGGTGTGCGAACCGGGTTGGCCCCGGGC
>JAFAFZ010000237.1 GCA_023423215.1 Actinomycetes bacterium | reverse complement strand
GGTCGCCGGTCCGGTGGGCGCCGGTGGCACGTGCGCGGGGGCGCCGGGGGTCGACCAGTCGGGATCGGGCGGGTTCACCGCTCCAGCTTGCCGCAGAGCGGCGGTGCTGACACCTCGGCGGCGCCGTCGCCCGCGTGTCGTCTCAGGCGCCGGACGCGGCACGAGCCCCGTTCGGGTGGACCCGTCCGGAGCTCGTGCGATTGGAGGCGACGAGGGGAATCGAACCCCTGTGCAAGGCTTTGCAGGCCTCTGCCTCACCACTCGGCCACGTCGCCAACAGCCGGGTCACCTTAGCGGCACCCACCGGTCACCACAGACACGGCCGCACCGGTCGGGGCCGGCGATCCGTCGCCGCGAGGCCGCCCCGCGCCGTTCCGAGCCCGGAACGAGAAGATCCCGGCTCCAGGAGCCGGGATCCCGATGGAGCGGACGACCGGGTTCGAACCGGCGACCTCAACCTTGGCAAGGTTGCGCTCTACCAACTGAGCTACGTCCGCGAAAGCCGGGTCATCGTAGCAGACGCTCCGAGGGCCACAAGTTGGGCCCGGACGTCCGTCGCGACCCCGTCAGCTGCCGCCCCTCGGGCCGGCGTCGCGGATGTGCTCCGCCAGCTCGATCGCGATCTCGACCTCGCCGATGCCGTCCACCATCGACACCCGCGTCGCATCGGCGAAGCTCAGCGCAGCGATCTGGCGGTCGTGGCGACCACGGACCACGAGGTCCCCGTCGATCGGGAAGATGTCGACCACGGGCTGCCAGCGACGGTCGTTCACGACGAGCACGCGGTCCTCGGTGACGACCACGGCGGCGGGGCGCCCGAGCATCTGACCGGTCACGACGCCCTTCACGTGCTCGTCCTCGTGGAGCAGCGCGCCGCAGACCGACAGCGGCACGTGTGCCCGCTCACGATCGTGCGGGTGGAGGCGGAGGATCGCCGTGTCGTAGCCCTGGGGGTCGTCGATGACGAGCGGGTCGGGTGCGTGCAGGTCGGGGCCGCTCCGCCCGTCCGGCGCCGCCGACTGCGGGCGGTCCCACCACTCGGCGCTACGTGGGTCCCACTCCCCTCCTGCTGCCTCCCAGCCGCCGTCACGATCGACCCACGGGTCGTCGGACCACGACGTGGAGCCGGCACCGGGTCCGCCGTGGCCGTTGGTGGGCCGCCGGGGCACCTCGTCGCGCAGGTGCGAGCCGTTCGAGAACAGCGAGCCCTCGGCGGTGCCGTCGACGGTCCACGCCGACTCGTCGACGACCTCGGCCTCGTCCAGGACGTCGTCGAGGTGGTCGACCGGCTCGGCCGAGAACACGGAGCCGACCGAGTCGGGTCCGCCGCGGCGGACCGGGCCGGCCTGCGAGGCGTCGTCCTCGGCGGCGCGCCCACCGTCGTCCCAGCCGCCGAAGGGCGGCGGCGCACCGGCGCCCGACGAGCCGTTGCTGGTCGACCAGGTGGCGCTGCGCTCGTCGCCGGGATCCGCGTCGGCGACGCCGTCCTGGCCCTCGTCCGCTCCGGCGTTCGCCGCCACGCTCCACATCGATTCGGGACCACGGGGCGCCTCGGGCGGGATCACCTCGGCGTTGTCGGACGCGACCATGGAGAACAGCTCGTGGTGCGCCCCCTCGCGGTCACCCCCGTTCACGTCTGCCACGTCGTCCTCCGACCGCCGCGTCCTGGCCCCGGATGGGGCTCGATCAGGCTAGGGGATCGGGTGCTGGGCAGCGACCGCGCGTGCGACCAGCGACGCGCCGCGCTCGGTGAGCTCGAGCCGGCCGACCGCCTCGACGCCGCGTGGCGACATCTTCGGCAGCGTCTTCACCAGCACATGGATCACCTCGTCGTCGCCGAGCTGGTCCGCCAGGTCGTCCAGCTGGGTGTCCAGGAACACCAGGCAGAGGGCGTCCTCGTGCGTCTGCACGTCCGGGTCGGTGCGCAGACCCTCCTTGCGGATGATCGAACCGACGCGGTCGATCGTCGCGTCGTCGTAGCCGTGCGACGCGAGCAGTGCTCCGACCTCCTCCGCGTGGCGCTGCTTCGCCCTGGTCCGCCAGCGCAGGTAGCCGGCGCGGCCCTCGGGATGATCGCTGCGGGGGCTCGTCCAACGACGGAAGTGGTGCGCCCGCGCCGCGAGGAGCTGCGCCTCGTCGGCGTCGGGATCCAGCTCACGGACCCAGCGGGTCATGAGCTCTGCGTGCAGGAGCTCCTTGGGCCGGGACACGCCCCGGTGCTCGAGCCGGTGCGGATCCTCGGCGTTCGCCGCGTCGATGGCGGCGATCGCCCGGTCCAGCCGCGACGGCTCGGTGTCGGTCACCCTCGGTCCGACTCAGTCGCGCTGGTCGGCGGGCCGCAGGTCGATGCGCAGCACCAGCACGCCGTCCTCGACGGTCGCCACGGCGTCCGAGAGGATCGCGAAGTCCTGGAAGTCCTGCTCCGCCTGCCGGACGAACTCGCGACGGGCCTCGCCCTCGACCGGCGGGATGTTGCGCCGCTTCACCGAGGCCGCCCGCTCGCCGAACCGCTGGATCATCGCGTCGGGATCGAAGGTCGCCATGCGGACAGGCTAGCCAGCCACCGGGTCGGGTCCCGCGCTGCGGCGTGGCC
>JAFAFZ010000162.1 GCA_023423215.1 Actinomycetes bacterium | reverse complement strand
CTCCCGGGCGATCCGGCGGGCGGCACCGCGTCCGGCGCGCAGCGCATCGGGCGGGACCCGGCGCCGGGCCGATCGGGATCGGCGGCGCCTCAGCGCTTCTCGAAGCGCAGGAACAGCAGGCGCGGGACCGAAGCGGCGTCCTCGTACTCCTCGGCCCGGGCCAGGAACCCGGGCGGCGGCGCCGGCTCCTCCATGCGGACCAGGCCCAGCCCCGCGTCGTACGCGGCGTTCAGGTAGCGGTGCAGCGGTCGGTGGTAGAAGCGGATGAACACGCCGCGCTCGACTTCCTCGACGGTGTCGGCCTCGGTCAGGTACGGCCCGATTCGCCAGTACTGCTCGGGCGGGTCCAGCACCTGGTCGTCGATCCACCCGCTGCCCGGGGTCTGCAGCAGCGGGTGGTTCAGCAGGAACAGGAAGCGACCGCCGGGCCGCAGCACCCGCGCCACCTCGGCCAGCGCCGTGTCGACCTCCGCGATGTGCTCGAACACCAGGCAGGCGACCGCGGCGTCGAACGACTCGTCCTCGGCGTCCAGGTCGGTCGCGGAGCCCTGCTCGTAGGTCGGGCCGCCGCCGCGCTCGCGGGCGACGTCGACCTGCGTCTGCGCCGGGTCGACGCCCAGCACCTCGAGCCCGGCCGCCGCGGCGACACGGGCGACCTGCCCCTCACCGCAGCCGACGTCGATCAGCCGCCCGGACGACGGCAGGTGCTGCGCGATGAGCGGCAGGATCTGCTCGGTGTACTCGGGGTCGACGCCGTCGGTGAACTGGCGTTGCCACCACTCGGCGTGCTCCTCCCACGGGTCGGTCATCGTGCTCCCTTCGCAGGATCGGAGGTCTCGCCGTGGCGCGCCGCGTCCGGCTCGGGCGCGGTGGCCTGGCCGGCGATCCAGTGGCGTCGGCACAGCAGCTCGTAGGTGACCTCGGGCTCGGACAGCTCGAGGCGCTCCTGCACCTCGCTCGCCGGCGTCGGCGTGACCGTGTCGCCCAGCACCTTCAGGTCACCCTCGTAGACCTGCACGCCGTCGACGAGTCGGGCGTTGTGCGTCGCGCGCGCACCGCACCAGCAGCGCGCCTCGACCTGGAGCTCTTGGCGCTCGTCGGCCAGCTCCAGCAGCCGGGCCGTGCCGGGGAACAGCACGCCCTGGAAGCTGGTCAGCAGGCCGAACGCCCAGATGTCGATCTCGTGCACGTCGACGAGCCGCGCGAGCTGGTCGATCTGCGCCGGGTCGTAGAACTGCGCCTCGTCGCACACGACGAAGTCGATCGGTCGGTTGTTGACCGCCATGTCGTCCAGCACGAACTGCTCGAGGTCCATCTCGGCGCGCACCTGGATCGCTTCGGCCGCCACCCCGAGGCGCGACGACACCACGCCGCCCGCCCGGTCGAGCTGGGTGAAGAGCAGACCCACCTGGCCACGCCGGCTCAGGTTGTGGTGGATCTGCAGCGCCTGCGTGGACTTCCCGGACCCCATGGTCCCGTGGAAGAAGCGCAGCAGTGCCATGGCGGGCGAACCTACCCGA
Organism: Actinomycetes bacterium; assembly: GCA_023423215.1. Taxonomy (GTDB): domain Bacteria; phylum Actinomycetota; class Acidimicrobiia; order Acidimicrobiales; family Microtrichaceae; genus JAFAFZ01. Next base: position 2,770 of record JAFAFZ010000162.1, on the reverse strand, counting down.
CCCGCCGCGGCCCCGGATCAGCCCGGCGGCCGGCGGTCCAGGGCTGCGGTCCAGGGCCGGCGGTTCAGGCCGGCGGTTCGTGCAGCTTCTCGTAGACGGCCACCGCGACGGCTTCGGGCAGCCACGGCAGCGCGTGCAGCTGCGACAGCTCGGCGGAGCGCACCGCCTTGATGCCACCCAGCTCCTTGATGAGCCGCTCCTTGCGCTTCGCCCCCAGCCCGCTGATGCCGTCCAGCACCGAGGTCGTCATGCGCTTGTCGCGACGTTCGCGGTGGAAGGTGATGGCGAAGCGGTGCGACTCGTCGCGGATGCGCTGGAGCATGAACAGCGCCTCGGAGCCGCGGGGGATGTTGACCGGCTCGGACCGGCCCGGCAGGAAGACCTCTTCGAACTGCTTCGCCAGCGACGCGACGGGGATCTCCTCCGTCAGGCCCAGGTCCTCGAGCACCTTCACCGCGACGCTGAGCTGTCCCTTGCCGCCATCGACCAGCAGCAGCTGCGGCGGGTAGGCGAACTTGCCGCGCTCCGCGATCGGCTTCGACCGGTCGGCGACGTACGCGGTGAAGCGGCGGGTGAGCACCTCTTCCATGGCGGCGAAGTCGTCGTTCTGGGGGACGTTCACCTTGAAGCGCCGATACTCGGACTTCCGCGGCAGGCCGTCCTCGAGCACGACCATCGAGCCGACGTAGTCGGTCCCCTGCAGGTGACTCATGTCGTAGCACTCGATGCGCAGGGGGGCGTCCGGCAGGCCGAGCGCGTCCTGCAGCTCGTTGAGGGCCTTGGCGCGGCTGTTGTGGTCCGACGCCCGCTTCAGGCGGTGACGGGTGAACGCCTCGGCCGCGTTGCCGCTGACCGTCTCCGCGAGCTGGCGCTTCGAGCCGCGCTGGGGGATGCGGATCTGGACCCGGCTCCCGCGCTGCTCGGTCAGCCACTCCTCGTAGACGTCCTGGTCCTCGGGCAACGTCGGCACGAGCACCGTCTTCGGGTAGCCGACCGCGGGCGCGTCGCCGTAGACCTGCTCGAGCACCGCCGACATCGTCTGGTCCGGCGAGAGGTCCATGACCTTGTCCAGGATGAAGCCGAGGCGACCGACGACGCGGCCCCGACGCACGAAGAACACCTGCGCGGCGGCTTCGAGGTCGTCCTCGTGGACGCCGATGACGTCGACGTCCTCGTTCGTGTCGCCGACCATCTGCTGGCGCTCGATCGCGCGGCGCACCGTGGCCAGGCGGTCCCGCAGGCGGGCGGCCTGCTCGAACTCCATCTCTGTGGCGGCCTGCGTCATCTCGGCCTCGAGCCGGCGCAGCACCGGCTCGGTGTTGCCGTCCAGGAAGTCCAGGAACTCGTAGACGAGCAGGTCGTACTCGGGCTTCGAGATCTCCTTCACACACGGGCCGGAGCACTTCTCGATGTGGAAGAGCAGGCAGGGCTTGCCGAGCCGTTCGTGCCGGTGGAGCTTGTTGTCCGAGCAGGTGCGGATGGGGAAGGTGCGCAGCAGCTCGTCGAGGGTGTCGCGGATGGCGTAGGCGTGCGCGTAGGGACCGTAGTAGCGGGTGCCCTTGCGGCGACGGCCGCGCATGACCGTGGCACGGGGGAACTCGTCGGCCAGGGTGACGGCCAGGAACGGGTACGACTTGTCGTCCACCAGCCGCACGTTGAAGCGGGGCCGGTGCTGCTTGATGAGCGTGTACTCCAGCATCAGCGCCTCGACCTCGTTGCGGACCTGGATCCACTCGACCGAGGCGGCCGTCTGCACCATCTGCGCCGTGCGCGGGTGCAGGTTGCGCGGGTTCTGGAAGTAGTTCGACAGCCGTTGGCGCAGCGACTTCGCCTTGCCGACGTAGATGATGCGACCGTCCGCGTCCTTGAACTGGTAGCTGCCGGGCGTGTCCGGGATGGTGCCGGCGGGGGGACGTTCCATCACGGCCCGAACCTACCGTCCGGCACCGACAGCACCGGATCGGGAACGACCCGGGAACCGGGGGAACACGAAGTGAACAGATGATGTTGGCGTGGGTGTGGAGCGGGTACGCTCCTCACTGCCGGCCTGGTCTCCGGCGACATCAACTCTCGAGGCCGACATCCCCGTGGCGTGGCGACCAGGCTGTCCCCACCGGCTGAATCTCGGGAGTCTTCACGTGTCGCGATGCTCCGGCGCCGCGGCCAGGGGAGGTCACCCACATGTTGAGGATCCAGTCGCCGCTGCCCGAGCGGTACGTGCAGGCGTCCGAGGACGAGCTGGCGGAGCGCATCGGCGCCGCCAAGGCCGCCCTGGGCGATCGCCTCTTCATCCTCGGCCACCACTACCAGCGCGACGAGGTCATGCGGTGGGCGGACGCCCGCGGCGACTCGTACCGGCTGTCCGTGCTGGCCCAGGACCGTCCCGAGGCGGACTACATCGTCTTCTGCGGCGTGCACTTCATGGCCGAGGCCGCGGACATCCTGACCGGCGACCACCAGCAGGTCGTCCTGCCGGACCTGAACGCCGGCTGCTCGATGGCGGACATGGCCGACATCGACGCCGTCGAAGAGGCCTGGGAGTCGCTCTCCGCCGTCACCGACATCGAGCGCGTCGTGCCGATCACGTACATGAACTCGGCCGCCAACCTGAAGGCCTTCGTCGGCCGCCACGGTGGTGCGGTGTGCACCTCGACCAACGCCCGTGCGGTGCTCGAGTGGGCGCTGCAGCGTGAGGACGGCCCGCAGGGTCGCCAGGTCCTGTTCTTCCCGGACCAGCACCTGGGCCGCAACACCGGCTACCAGATGGGCT
>JAFAFZ010000161.1 GCA_023423215.1 Actinomycetes bacterium | reverse complement strand
ACACGAGGTCGAGCGGCGGCCGCCGGTGCAGCGAGTGGGGGAAGCTCAGCTGGCCAGGTTCTGGGCCACGAAGTCCCAGTTGATGAGGCTGTCGATGAACGTGCTGATGTAGTTCGGCCGCGCGTTGCGGAAGTCGATGTAGTAGGCGTGCTCCCACACGTCGATGGTCAGGAGCGCCTTCGCGTTGTGCTTCATCGGCAGGTCTGCGTTGGAGGTCTTCATGATCTCGAGGCCCGAGCCCGAGTCGACGAGCCAGGCCCAGCCGGAGCCGAACTGCGTCGTCGCCGCTTCCTTGAACTTCTCGACGAACGAGTCGTACGAGCCGAACGCGGAGCCGATGGCGTCGGCCACCTCGCCCGTCGGGGCGCCGCCGCCGTCCGGGGTCATCGAGTTCCAGTAGAAGGTGTGGTTCCACACCTGGGCGGAGTTGTTGAACAGGCCGCCGTCCGAGTCGAGGATGATCTCCTCGAGCGAGGCGTTCTCCTTGCCGGTGCCCTCGATCAGCTTGTTCAGGTTCGTGACGTACGTCTGGTGGTGCTTGCCGTAGTGGTACTCCAGCGTCTCTGCGGAGATGTGCGGCGCCAGGGCGTCCTGGGCATAGGGAAGTGGCGGAAGCTCGAAGGCCATCGTCCGTCCTCTCTGGGTCGGTTCTGAAGGGTCACGGGGACGCTACCCCACGTCCCGAGGCTTCGAACCCGGCCGGTCCCGCCGGTCATCCCGCGGCGACGGCCTCACGATCCGGCGCCGCGGGCTCGTCCTCGCCATCGGCGGTGACCGGGACGAAGCGGATGCCGACGGCGACGCCGACGACCGCGCCGAGCACGACCCACCACACCGAGGCGGGCGGGTACTGCAGGTCGAAGAAGGTGCGTGTGAACGGCAGCACGAGGGCCAACGCCGTGGCGGCGGCCATCGCTGCGACGAGGATCCAGCGCCAGCGCGGCAACGTGCCGGTCAGGCGGACCAGGATGCACAGCCCCGCGCCGAGCAGCGTCACGGTCGCCGCGGTCCGCGCCTCGGTCAGGTCCGTCCCCGCGGTCTCGCGTGCGACGAAGTACGACACGAGCGCAGCCGTGGCGGGCGGCCGGCCCGCGGGGGGCGGCGCGAGTCGGGAGCGAGCGCCAGGAAGACGCCCGGGATGCCGACGCTGAGCGCCCGCACGAGCGTCAGGTGGCGGGGCAGGAAGGGGAACTCGACCCCGGCTGCCGAGATCACGAGCGAGGTCAGCACGGCGTAGGCGGTGCCGTAGATGAACAGGTTCGAGGCGCGCTCGACCGAGTTCATGACGCGGCGCCCCTCGGCGAGCACGCTCGGCAGCGAGGCGAAGCGGTCGTCCATCAGCACCAGCTGCGCGACCGAGCGGCTGGCGCCCGAGCCGGACCCCATCGCGATGCCCATGTCGGCGTCCTTCAGCGCGAGCACGTCGTTGACCCCGTCGCCGGTCATCGCGACGACGTGCCCCTCGGACTGGAGCGCCTTCACCATCGCCCGCTTCTGGCGCGGGGTGACACGGCCGAAGACCGTGTTCGACACGACGGTGTCCGCCAGCTCGTGCTCGTCCTCGGGCAGCGTGCGTGCGTCCAGGCCGCCGTCCACGTCGGGCACGCCGGCGCGGCGGGCGACGGCGGCGACGGTCCCCGGGTGGTCACCGGAGATCACCTTCAGGGTCACGCCCTGGGCGGCGAAGTAGTCCAGCGTCTCCTGCGCGTCGGGCCGCACCTCGTCCTCGAGCAGCAGCAGCGCGCGTGGCGTCAGCTGCGACGGCAGCTGGTCGCCGTCCAGCGCGGGAGCGGTCGCGACCAGCACGACACGACGTCCCTGGTCGGCCTGCTCCGCGACCTGCGCCGAGATCTCGGGGTGGTCGTCGCCAAGCAGGAACTCGGGGGCGCCGAGGTACACGGCCAGCTGCGGGCCGGGCGCGCCGAACTGGGCGGCCGACCACTTCCGCGCCGAGGAGAAGGGCACGGTGTCGACGACCGGCCAGTCCGGCGCGTCGGGGTACGCCTCGACGACGGCGAGCTGGGTCGCGTTCGGATCGGGGTCGCTCGCGCCGACCGCTGCCAGGAGCTGCTCGGCCGGGACGGCGCCGTCGCCCGATCCGCCCGCCACGTCGCCGGCGGCGTCGCCGACGTCCACCAGGTCCGCGACCACGATGCGGCCGGTCGTGATCGTGCCGGTCTTGTCCAGGCACAGCGTGTCGACCCGGGCCAGCAGCTCGACGGACGCGAGCTCGCGCAGCAGCGCGTTCTTCCGAGCGAGCGACACGACGCCGGCCATGAAGGCGATGCTGGTCAGCAGCACCAGGCCGTCCGGGACCATCGCGATGCTCGCCGCGACGACGCCGGAGAGCGCCTCTCGCCATCCCTCGCCCGTCTGCATGAGCCGCCAGAACAGCAGCGCGGCGATCGGGGGGATCAGGCACATCAGCGTCTTCAGGATCGTGTTGACGCCGGAGCGCAGCTCCGAGTCGACCAGGCTGAACCGGCGCGCCTCCTCGGCCAGCGAGGCCGCGTAGGACTCGCCACCGATCTTCACCGCCCGGTAGCGCCCGGACCCGGACGACACGAAGCTGCCCGAGAGCACCTCGTCGCCGACCGGCTTGTGCTCGGGATCGGACTCGCCGGTCAGCAGCGACTCGTTCAGCTCGAGACCGTTCGACTGCACGACCTCGCCGTCGACGACCACCTGCGCGCCCGGTCCGAGCACCAGCAGGTCGTCGGCCACCACCTCGCCCACCTCGAGCTCGGACTCGACGCCGCCGCGGCGCACGATCGCGTGGGGCGCCGTCAGCACCGCCAGGCGGTTCAGCGCCGCGCGGGCGCGCAGCTCCTGGATGATCCCGATCACCGAGTTCGTCACGATGACGCCGCCGAAGAGCATGTCGGGGCTGATCCCGTTGGCGACGACGATCAGGACGAGCATGACGCCGACGATCCCGTTGACGGGCGTCAGGACGTTGGCCCGGACGATCTGGCCGACCGTGCGGTCGGGCGCCGAGGGGATGGTGTTGACCCGACCGTCGGCGACACGCCGGGCGACCTCGTCCGGGCTGAGCCCGTCGTCGGCCCAGGATGCGGGCAGCTCGTCGGGGACGACCGTGGACGACATCGGAGGGACGCTACCGGTCCGCCGGCAGTTGCCCCCGCGACCCGGGACGGCGCGTAGCGTCCACCCCATGCCGTCGCGCCACGGTCCCGCCCGCCGACACCGAGAGCACCACCGCACGGGTCGCACCGGGTGGCTCCGGGCCTCGGTGCTCGGCGCGAACGACGGTATCCTCTCGACCGGGGCGCTGCTCCTGGGCGTCGCGAGCGCGGACGCGGGTCGCAGCGCGGTGCTCACCGCCGGCGTCGCCGGGCTGGCCGCGGGCGCCGCGTCGATGTCGCTCGGTGAGTACGTGTCGGTCAGCTCCCAGAAGGACGCCGAGGGTGCCGAGCGGGCGATCGAGGCGCGGGAGCTCGCACGCGACCCGGCGGGCGAGCTGGCCGAGCTGACCGGCATCTACGTCGGCCGTGGCCTGTCCCCCGAGCTCGCGGAGGAGGTGGCGACGCAGCTCATGCGCGACGACGCGCTCGGAGCGCACCTGCGCGACGAGCTCGGCCAGACCGAGGCGAGCCTCGCCCGTCCCTTCCAGGCAGCGTGGTCGTCGTTCGCCAGCTTCGCGGTCGGCGCGGCGATTCCGCTGCTGGTCGCGGCCGTCGCCGGGGACGGGGTGCGTGGCGCCGCCATCGCCGTCGCGACGCTGGTCGGG
>JAFAFZ010000147.1 GCA_023423215.1 Actinomycetes bacterium | reverse complement strand
CCTCAAGCCCGTCGGCACCGTCGAGGTCGCCCATCCGACGTGCTCGCAGACGGCGCACCCGGGTGTCGACCGCCAGGCAGAGCGCCAGCAGGACGATCGCCACGACGCCGTCGAGCCACCAGTGGTTGCCGCTCGCCGAGACCACGAACATGGTGACGACCACGTGCAGCAGCACCAGCCACCGCCAGACGCTCGTGGCCACCATGAACACGCCGAAGGAGACGACCGCCGCCCACCCGACGTGGATCGACGGCATCGCGGCGAACTGGTCCGAGACGCCGGTGCCCACCGGTCCGTACAGGTCCATGCCGTAGCGCGTCGCCAGGTCGATGTAGCCGAGCTCGGGAAGGAACCGGGGCGGCGCGACCCGCACGAACCGGATCACCAGGCAGCAGGCGGTGAGCAGCACGAGGCCGTTGCGCCAGTGCGGGTACTGGTCGCGGTGGCGCACGAACAACCAGACCAGGAAGATCAGCAGCGCGGGCACGTGCAGCAGTGCGTAGTAGCTGTTGGTCGCGCGGGCGAGCCAGTCGTGGGCGAGCACGAACTGCTGCAGGGCCAGCTCGGTCGGCAGGTGCAGGCGCTGCTCCCAGTCGACGATCCGGTACGCCCGCTCGATGGCGCCCTGCTCGTGGTCGAGCGGCAGCTGCCGGGCGATGCGCCAGATCGAGTAGAGCCCGGCCACCAGCGCGAACTCCCGTGCGCCCGGCACGATCGCCGTGGACCAGCGAGCCCGTGGCCGCCACCGCCGCAGCGCCCATGCGAGCACCAGGCTCGCGCTCGCGGCGATCGCCGCCTCGTACCACGTGGGCCAGCTCACGGCAGCGCAGCCTGCCGGGCCGCGAGCCGTCGGGGCAAGCAGCATCGGTCGGCGAGCCGCGTGCCGGGGGCGAAACGCGGTCGAGTCCGGACCGACCCGACCGGCACACTGGCGGGCGTGCCCCGTCCGACCCCGAAGCGGTTGACCGTCACCTTCCACAAGCTCAGCACCCCCACGCCGAACGCCTGGTGGGAGGCGGTGCGTCGCACCGGCGGCCGGGTGCACGGTGGTCACATGCCGATCGGCCGGGGCGTGATCCCGCACGACCTGGGGCACCTCGCGACCGAGAGCCACCTGGGACTCGACGACGGGTTCTGGGGCCTGCTCGCCCGGGGAGCGACGTTCGCACGCGGCACCGACGCACGACCGACGAAGCCGGGACGGGCGCTGGTCGCGGCGCACCGCCAGGAGCTGGAGCGGGCCGAGGCCCTCGGCAACCACCACCACTTCGCGTGGCTCGCGGGCGAGCCGACCCCGGTCGGTCCGACCTTCGACCGGCTGGCCTCCGCCTGGCGAGCGGTGCCCGAGGGCGGGTCCCTGACCGTCGAGTGGCCCGACCTGGACCCTGTCGTCGTCACGCCGTCCGCTGCTGCGACCACGGCCGCGCGGCGCTGACAGCCGCCCCGTCACCTGACAGCATGCGGTGGTGCCGATGACCTCCCGTCGCCGATGAGCGCGGCCGATCGACCCACCGCCCAGGACGTGTACCCCCTGCTCGTGGCCGACGTCTTCGAGCTGGCCGGTGCGCTGCGACGGCGTGGCGACGAGGTCGCCGGCCGGCTGGGCCAGACGCAGGCACGCTGGCAGGTCATGAGCGTGGTCTCCGAGGGCGACTGGACCGTGCCGGACGCGGCGCGGCGCCTGGGCGTCTCGCGCCAGGCGGTGCAGCGCATCGCGGACCTGCTCGTCGAGGACGGGCTGGCCTCGTTCGAGGACAACCCGGCGCATCGCCGCAGCCCGCACCTGCGGCTGTCCGAGCCGGGCCGACGCACGCTCGACCGGATCGTCGAGACCAGCCTGGACGAGAGCGCGGACCTGCTCGCCGACGTGAGCGAGGACGACCTGTCCTCCACGCGCCAGGTGCTGCGTCGCCTGCTGGACCGCCTGGACGGGACGGGGTCCTGAGGCGATGGCGACGGTGCACCCGGCGCGCCACCTGCTGCGCGCGAGGGACCTGGTCGACGCCCGCTACGCGGAGCCGTTGACCGTCGCGGACCTGGCTGCCGCGGCGGGCCTCTCCCCGGCCCACTTCAGTCGCGAGTTCCGCCGCACCTACGGCGAGTCACCTCACCGGTACCTGCTCACCCGACGGCTCGAGCGCGCCGCGGCGCTGCTGCGCGACACGGACCGGAGCGTGACCGAGATCTGCTTCGCGGTCGGATGGACCAGCGTGGGCTCGTTCACGACCAGCTTCCGGCGGGTGCACGGCATGGCGCCGCTCGCCTACCGCGCCTCGTTCCCGCCGGCCCGACGGCACGTGCGGATCCCGCCCTGCGTGGCCCGTGAGTACGGCCGGCCGCAGAACCGCACGTTTCGAGAAGCCGCGCCGAGCAGCGCTCCGTAGCGTCGTCGTCGACACGTCCGACCGACGACGAGGAGGACCACGATGGTCAGGATCGCCAACGCGCAGTTCTGGGTGCACGACCAGGACGAAGCGCTCGAGTTCTACACGCGCACGCTCGGCTGGGAGGTGCGTTCGGACGCCACGATCGAGGAGTGGGCGTTCCGCTGGCTGGTCGTCGGACCGGTCGGCCAACCCGAGGTCGGGCTGGTGCTCATGCCCGTCCCGCAGCCCCCGATGCTCGACGCCGACACCAGCGCGCAGCTCGCGGAGCTCGTCGCCAAGGGCGCGGGCGGCACGCTGTTCCTCGAGACCGACGACTGCCAGGCCACCTACGACGAGCTCTCGGCGCGTGGCGTCGTGTTCAACGACCCGCCCACGCCGCAGGCGTACGGCATCGACACCTCGTTCCGCGACCCGTCGGGCAACAACGTGCGGCTCACCCAGGTGATGGAGTTCTCGCTCGACCGGGCTTGATCGAGCCGGCGTGCTCACCCCTGCGGGGCGTTTCCGCGGCACCGCCGCGGGGAACGTCCTGCACGGGCGAGCCTCTCCGTCGGGACCCTCCGCGACGGCCCCGTCGCCGCCCGGGAGCGAACGACGTGACCGAGAACTCCATCGTGATCGAGGCCGACCGGTCACGCGTCTTCCGCGTGCTGCTCGACCCCACCACCTACCCCGACTGGTTGGTGGGCGCACAGGCCATCCGATCGGTCGACGACGACTGGCCCGCACGGGGCGCGAAGTTCCACCATCGCATCGGCGTCGGCCCGCTCACCGTCCCGGGGTCGACCTCGGTGCGAGCGGTCGAGCCCGACACGGAGCTCGAGCTCGGCGCAGGCATGGGACCGCTCGGCGAGGCCCGCGTGACCTTCCGTCTGCGCGACGATCCCGACGGGACCGAGGTCGTCGTCGAGGAGGCCCCGGCACGTGGACCGGTGCGCGCCGCATGGCGGGTCGCCGCACCGGCGCTGCGGATCGGCCTGTGGGGCCGCAACGCCGTCTCGCTCGCCTCGCTGCGGTCGACGGTGCTCCAGTCGTCGTCGTAGCTCTCCATTTACCTACATGCATGCATGTAGGTAAGGTGCACGTCGACGTCCGAAGGAGGGCTCGACGTGGACCCCATCGCATCCCGCACCGCACGACCCGGCGCCATGAGCGCCGAGGAGCGAGCGATCGTGCGACGGCACTCCGGTGGCGTGGGCTGGCCCACCGTGCTGCTCTGCGTCGCGCTCGTCGTCGTGGACGTCACGACGATCGCGCTGTGGTCCGTCGACCTCCTGCCGATCGGCGTCGGGTTCCTCGTGTGCTCCTTCGTCGCCTACGCCTTCTACACGGTGCACCACGACGCGACGCACAAGGCGATCAGCGGACGCGACCCGCGGTGGCGCTGGCTCGAGGTCGCCTGTGGCAACGTGGCCGCCGTCGCACTGCAGCTCGACCTGCGCGGCTACGGCGCGAACCACCTGCGCCACCACGCCCACACCAACGGACCCGCCGACCCGGACCTGCTGGTCAAGGGACCGGTGTGGCAGGTGCCGCTGAAGTGGGCGTTCCTGATGGTGCTCGTCACGATCGGCGCGCTCCCCTGGGGCGACCGCCTCGTGTCGCGCCTGTTGCGGCGACTCGTCCCCGCGTTCGAGGCACCCGGTTCCGAGCGCGACGTGGCCGACCGACGGCACCTCCGCCGCTTCACGCAGCTCGGCCTGATCGTGCTGCTCCTCACGATCCCCCTCGGCTGGTTCTGGCCGGCGCTGCTGCTCTGGTACCTACCGAGCCGCGTCGGCATCCTGATCCTGATGGTCATGTTCCAGTGGCTGCCGCACTTCCCGTTCGACCGGACGGACCGCTTCGGCGCCACCCGCATCAACCGGTTCCACGGGTCGACGTGGCTGCTGCTGCAGCAGGACCGCCACCTGGTGCACCACCTGTACCCGTCGATCCCCTGGTACCGCTACCGCGCGGCCGCCCGCGAGCTGCGACCGATCCTCGAGGCGAACGGCGCGATCATCCAGGGCATCGGCACCGACCCGCACGTCCCCATCCAGCTGCGAGAGCAACGGGCCACGTGAGCTCCACCCGGCGGACCCAGGCCGAGCGCAGCGCGTCGACGCAGTCCCTGCTGGTCGAGGCCGCGATCGACTCGCTGGTCGAGCACGGCTGGGCGGCGACGACCTCGGTCGAGGTCTGCGCCCGTGCCGGGGTGACCCGTGGCGCGTTCGCACACCACTTCCCCTCGCTGCCGGCGCTGCTCGCCGCCGCGCTCCAGCACCTCTACGACGAGGTCGCCCAGGAGGCGCCGCGCTCGCCGCAGGACCTCGTCGGGTTCGTCGACGGCGTGTGGGCGGTGATCAGCGCCCGACGGTTCAAGGCGATGCTCGAGGCCTGGCTCGCGCTGGCCAACGACCCGACGCTCGTCGACGACGTCGGTCCGGTGGTCCAGCGCTTCGCCGGCCTCGTCAGCCCGACCCGGCTCGACCCCGAGCTGGCGCACGACGACGAACGCCGCACCTTCTGCCTGCTGGCACGTGAGACGCTGCTCGGCCTGGTGCTCGGTCGGGCGACCAACGGCGGCCGCCCGCTCGGCCACGAGGGCGAGGTCCTCGGCGCGCTGCGTGCCCGTGCACGGGAGCTCGACGCCCGCTGATCGAGGTGGCGCAGCAGGTTGACGCCCCGGGGCGGCGGGTATCGGGAGGCACCCCCACCACCGGAGATCGCCATGACCGCACCCGAGATCCCGAACCCCACCGACACCTCGCCGCTCACCATCGAACGCGAGCGCTCCAGCGCGGAAGCCGGCACGTTCACCGTGCTCTCCGGCGCACGCCTGCGCTGCGAGACCTGCGGGACCGTCAGCGACGCCGCGGAGCAGTCGGCGGACGACGCCGCCCGCACCGAGGGCGCCTCGGACCCGGCGGACATGACGCTCGTCGTGCACCTGGTCTGTCCGAACTGCGGGACGGCCGGCGTGCTGACGCTCGGGTACGGCCCCGAGGCCGACCCCGACGCGGCGGACGTCATCGCCGCGATGCCCCGCAACCCTCGGGGCCCCATGAGCATGGCTGGCCGTCCCGGCGGACCCGATCGTGCGCCCGCCGCGCAGGGCGAAGCCGGTCGCGACCCCGTGGCGGACACCAAGGCCGATGCCGCCACCGACCCGGAGGGCGACGGCGGCGAGGAGGGCGGGCCCGACAACGGCGGCCCGAGCAGCGACGAGGACGAGGGGTCGCCGGGTTCGGACCTGGCCCGCGCCGAGCCGCCGGCCGAGCCCAACGAACCCGCCTGAGCCCGGC
>JAFAFZ010000114.1 GCA_023423215.1 Actinomycetes bacterium | reverse complement strand
CGACGATGTCCGCGACCGAGGTCGGGTGGTAGCCCTTCTCGGCGAACTCCTGGGTCGCGTAGGCGATCAGCTGCGCCCGACGTTCCTTGCCCCGTTGGGTCAGTCGTCGTGACATCCGGTCAACGCTAGCAACGTTCTTGACCGGGCGGTCTAGTCCGGCTTCGGCGGAGCTCACCGTCCGTGGTGGCTTCACCCGGATGAAACAGGGCCGTCACGCGCCGCCGATAGGGTCTGCCCGATGCCTACCTACGTCATCCGAGTCTGGCTGCCCGACCGCCCCGGTGCGCTTGGGGCCGTCGCGACCCGTGTGGGTGCGGTGCGGGCGGACGTGATCGGCATCGACATCATCGAGCGTGGCGCCGGCCGCGCGGTCGACGAGCTGGTCATCGACCTGCCCGACGGCGAGCTGGTCGACCTGCTCCTGACCGAGATCGGCGAGGTCGAGGGCGTCGACGTCGAGAACATCCGCCCGCTCGACGGGCCGCCGCCGGATCCGGCGGTGCTGGCGCTGCAGGTCGCGCGGAACATCCGGCGGGCCGAGTCGGTGATCGACGGCCTCGAGGCGCTCGTGGACGGCACACGGACGCTGGTGGGCGCCGACTGGGTCGCCCTGGTCGATCCGAGCGGTGGCCGCCTGGTCGTCAGCGTCGGTGACGACGTGCCGCCCGAGGGCTGGCTCTGCGCCTTCGTGCTGGGCGCCACGGCCGAGGGCGCGGATCTGGACCTGAAGGAGCTGGCGATCGCGCACCTGCCGGACTCCGGTCTGGCGCTGGTGGTCAGCCGTGGCCACCTGCCGCTGCGTGGGCGCGAGCAGGCCGTGCTCGAGGCCGTCGCCGCGCTCGTCTGACACCCTGACGACCCGACCGACCGCCGGCCACGGTCCACCCACCCGGATCTCGGCTGCCCGACGTGGTCGGACCACGTCTCGCAGCCAGATCTCGCAGGGGGCAGGGCGGCAGGTGCTGGTGCAGGGGCAGGCGCAGCGCGGGGCTCAGTCGGCCCAGCCGCGGGAGCGTTCCACGCCCCGCTGCCACTGCGCGTAGGCGGCGTCGACGACCGCCCGATCGCCGCTCGGCTCGACCCGGGCATCCGCGACCCAGCGTGCGGCGACCTCCTGCACGTCGGACCACAGTCCTGCACCCAGCCCCGCCAGGTACGCCGCGCCGAGCGCCGGGGTCTCGGCCACCGCCGACCGGGCCACGTCGACGCCGAGCTGGTCGGCCTGGAGGCGCAGCAGCAGGTCCATCACCGCCGCGCCGCCGTCGACTCGCAGCTCCTCGAGCCGCTCGCCCGAGGCCGCGGCCATGGCGTCGACGACGTCGCGTGTCTGGAAGGCCATGGACTCGACGACGGCCCGTGCCAACTGCGCCCGCCCCGCGCCGCGGGTGATGCCCAGGACCGTGCCGCGTGCGTACGGGTCCCAGTAGGGCGAGCCGAGCCCGGTGAAGGCGGGGACGATCACGACGCCCGAGGTGTCGGGCACGGACTCGGCGAGCGGGCCGATCTCGGCCGCGTCGTCGATGACGCCCAGCCCGTCGCGCAGCCACTGCACCGCGGCGCCGGTCACGAAGATCGAACCCTCGAGCGCGTAGTGGGTGACCAGGGCGTCGTCGTCGCCGCCGAGCAGCCGCGACGGCAGCGTCCAGGCCACCGTCGTCAGCAACCCCTCGCTCGGCGCCGGCAGCACCGGGCCGACGTTCATCAGCACGAACGAGCCGGTGCCGTAGGTGTTCTTCGCCATGCCGGGGTGCACGCACGCCTGGCCGAACAGCGCCGCCTGCTGATCCCCGGCGATGCCCGTCACGGGGATGCCGGCGCGCAGCCCGCAGCCCTCGGCGGTGGTGCCGACGCTGCCGGCCGAGGGCACGACCGTCGGCAGCGATCGCCGCGGCACCCCGAACAGCTCGCACAGCTCGTCGGACCAGTCGCCGGTGCGCAGGTCGAACAGCATCGTGCGGCTCGCGTTCGACGCGTCCGTGACGTGTGCTGCCGCGGTGCCGTCACCGGCAGCGCCGCGGGTCAGGTTCCAGATGATCCACGAGTCGATCGTGCCGAGCAGCAGGTCGTCGTCGACGGCGACGCCGCCCTCGGTCAGGAGCCACTCGAACTTCGACGCCGAGAAGTACGGGTCGAGCACCAGCCCGGTCGCCGCACGGATGCGGTCCAGCTCGCCGGCCGCGGTCAGCTCCTCGCACCGCGCGGCCGTGCGGCGGTCCTGCCAGACGATGGCGTGGTGGCGTGGTGTCCCGCTGCGACGGTCCCACGCGACGACCGTCTCGCGCTGGTCGGTGACGCCGATCGCCGCGACCGGTCGGCCCAGCTCAGCATCCAGCTCCGCGAGGACCGTGCAGGTGGTCGACCAGATCTCGGCGGCGTCGTGCTCGACCCAGCCGGGGCGGGGGAAGTGCTGGGTGAACTCGCGGTAGCTGCGCCCGACGGGCCGGCCGTCGAGGTCGACGGCGAACGCACGCACGCCCGTGGTGCCCGCGTCGATCGCCACCACCACGGGCGAGCTCGGGTCGTGATCGGCGAGGTTCGACATGGGGCGACAACCTAGGACGACCGGGGCTGTGGCGGTCGAACCGCCGTGACACCGCGGAAATGCACGCCGCGTAGGGTGAGCGGATGCGCATCGGTGTCTTGACCTCTGGCGGCGACTGTCCCGGCCTCAACGCGGTGATCCGTGCCCTCGTGCGCAAGACCCAGCGGGTGCACGGCGGGGTCGTCATCGGCTTCCGGGACGCCTGGCGCGGCGTGCTCGAGGACGACTGGGAGCCGCTCGACGTCGAGCGCTGCCGGGGGATCCTGCCCCGTGGCGGCACCATCCTGGGCACCTCGCGCATCCAGCCCTACCAGTTCGACGACGGGCTGGACCGGGTGAAGGAGGCGATCGAGCGCCACCGCCTGGACGGGTTCGTCGTCATCGGCGGCAACGGGTCGCTCAGCGCGGCACGTGACCTGCAGGGCGACGGGGTGCCGTGCATCGGCGTGCCCAAGACGATCGACAACGACATCGACGCGACCGAGCTCACCTTCGGCTTCGACACCGCGGTGCACGTGGCCACGGCGGCCATCGACCGGCTGCACACCACGGCCGAGGCGCACGACCGCGTGATGGTCGTCGAGGTGATGGGCCGCGACACCGGGCACATCGCCGTGCGGGCCGGCCTGGCCGGCGGCGCCACCATGACGCTCATCCCCGAGGCGCCCTTCGACATCGTCGAGGTGTGCGAGGCCCTGATGCGGCGCCACGCCGGGAACAGCTTCGCCTCGATCGTGGTGGTCGCCGAGGGCGCCAGGCCGATCGAGGGCTCGATCGAGGTCCCCGTCTACGAGGTCGACCGCTTCGGCCACGAGCGCCTGGGCGGCATCGGCGCCCTGCTCGCGTCCGAGATCGAGGGCCGCACCGGCCTGGAGACCCGGATGACCACCCTCGGCTACATCCAGCGCGGCGGGACCCCGACCGCCTACGACCGCGTCCTGGCCTCTCGCTACGGCGTCGCCGCGGCGGACGCCGCTGCGGCCGGGGCGTGGGGGAAGATGGTCGCCCTGCAGGCGGATCGCATCGTGCACGTCGAGCTGGCCGAGGCCGTCGACCGCACCAAGACCGTCGACCTGGAGTTCTACGACGAGGTCGCCCGCCCGTTCTTCGCCAGCTGAGCGGCTGCGAGCACCCTGCCGGGCGGGGGCGGCGGCGTCAGCAGTTGTCGTCGAGCTGGTCGGTGCGCGCGGCGAGCACCTCGGACATGTCCTCGGGCAGGCCTGCCTCGTCCGCGTCGCCGGGGGTCGCGAGCAGCGGCTGGAAGTCGCAGGCGGTGACGGTGCGGGTGTCGCCGACGACCGGTGACGCCACGACGATCGGCTCGCCCTCGACGCGGAACTCGATGGCGTCGAACTCGTTGCGCTCGGTCGCGGTCAGCACCATCTGCCCGATCGCCTGCTGGCGCGAGACGCCCACCACGTTGTTGAACGACGTCGACAGGTTGATCGTCAGCCGCCGCTGGTCCGTCCGCGACAGGTCGAGGAGCTGGGTGCCCGAGGGGATCGACGTGAGCGTGCCGCTCGGGACGAGCGTCGCCGGCGGCAGCAGCAGCGCTTCCAGCACGGTCTCCAGCTCCCGGTCGGGCAGCTCGGTCGCGACCGGCAGCAGCGTGCCCTCGTTCACGAAGTAGAGCACCGACTCCACCTGCCCGGTCGAAGGGGCGGCGGTCGTCGTGGTGGTGGTCGGCTCGACCTCGAGCGCACGCGGCTCGCGGTCGTAGCCCACGCCGCACCCCGTCCCGACGGCCAGGACCACCACGCCCGCCGCCGCTGCGGCGGCTCGCCACCGAGCCCGCGCCGCCCTCACTGCGGCCGGTCCTGGGTGTCGATGCGGATGGCGGGGAGCTGGCCGGTCAGCGCGAAGGTCTCGGCCTCCTCCGGCGTGACGTCGGCGAGCATCTCGGGGCCGTCGGCCTCGAGCGGCTCGATCATCGGCAGCTCCAGGACGAAGCGAGCGCCCTGTCCGCCGTCGTGGCGGTCCTCGACCCACACCCGTCCGCCCTGCAGGCGGGCGTGCTCGGCGGCGAGCGCCAGGCCCAGGCCGACGCCCAGGTCGATGCCGCGACTGCCGCCCTGGTCGCCGCGGTTGAAGCGGTCGAAGATGCGCGTGCGCTCGGCCTCGGGCACGCCGGGACCGCCGTCCTCGACCGCGATGCGCACGGTCGACCCGGAGCGGATCACGTCGAGCAGGTCCGGCTCGTGCAGCTCGACGAACACGCCCGTGGCGCCGTCCGCGTACTTGGCGGCGTTGTCCAGGTAGTTGGCCAGGATGCGCATCAGCCGACGCTTGTCACAGGCGATGACGACGTCGGTCAGGTCGGGGTCGGCGTCCACCGGCACGCTGCCGTGGCTGATCATGCGCACCGCCGCCTCGACCGTCGGCACCAGCGCGACGGCGTCCAGCTCGAGGCGCACCGCGCCGGCGTCGAAGCGCGAGATCTCGAGCAGGTCCTCGACGAGCTGGGTGAAGCGCCGCATGTCCAGGCTGAGCAGGTCGAGCGCCTGCTGGGAGCGCTCCGGCAGGGTGTCGCGGTTGTTCTGGAGCACCTCGATCGAGGCGTTCAGCGTCGTCAGCGGGGACCGCAGCTCGTGGCTCACGTCGCTCGCGAACCGGGCGTCGCGGTCGATGCGCTCCTGGAGCGCCGAGACCATCTCGTTGAAGTTGGCGACCAGCGGGGCCAGGTCCAGGTCCGCCGCGTAGTCCTCGTAGTCGATGCGGGTGTCGAGCTGGCCCAACGCCACCGCCTCGGCCGCCGCGCCGATGCGCTTCAGCGGCTGGAGGGCGTACTTGCTGGCCCAGAAGCCGAGCGCCATCGCGATCAGCGTCGCCGCGGCGGCGGCGATCACCAGGGTCAGGCTCAGGCTCCGGATGGCGGTGTCGATGTCCTCGAGCTGGTTGACCTGGAAGTACGACAGGTCGCTGTCGGGGATGGCGATGCCGACGGCCAGCAGGGGTTCGCCGCGGGAGCTGAACCGCATGATCGAGCTCTCGCGGTCGTCGACGACGGTGCTGAGCAGCTCCGGCGGCAGCGCGTCGATCCCGTAGCGGGCGTCGACCGACACGGGCGGCGGCTCGGTGCCACCGGCAGAGGCGGTCGAGCCGATGACGACCGACGGCGCGCCCGTGTCGGGGAGCGAGCTGAGCAGCGTCTGCAGGTCCGCGGTCTCGGCCGTGCGCAACCCGCCCTGGATGGTCTCGGCGTTCGCGAGCGCCTGGCGCGACAGCGAGTCCTCTCGCGTGTCGAGCAGCGTGTTGCGGGCCACCGTCACCGTCGTCACCGACAGCACCACCGACAGCAGCAGCGCCACCAGCGCGACCGCGAGGGTGATGCGACCGCGCAGGCCGATCTGGAACCCGCGGTGCAGCGAGCGCTGCCGCCGGTCGTCGAGCTCCTCGGCGCCGCTCGACGATCCGGCGCCGACCGTCGACCCGGAGCCGACCGTCGATCCGGTGCTCACGGTCGAGCCCGTCGGGTGTTCACGGCTGGAGCTTGTAGCCGAGCCCGCGCACGGTCACGACGTGGCGGGGGTTGGCCGGATCGGCCTCGACCTTGGTGCGGAGCCGGCGCACGTGCACGTCGACGAGACGGCCGTCGCCGAACACGCCGTGGCCCCACACCTTCTCGAGCAGGTCCTCGCGCGAGAACACCTTGCCCGGGTTGTTCGCCAGCTCGACGAGCAGGCGGAACTCGGTCTTGGTCAGGTGGATCTGCTGGCCGTCGCGGCTGACGACGCCCTCCTGCGGGACGATCTCGAGCTCGCCGAACTGCAGGCGCGGGTTGCCCGGCTGGTTCGGTCGGGCACGACGCAGCATCGCCCGGATGCGCGCCGAGAGCTCCTTGGGCTGGAGCGGCTTCGTCATGTAGTCGTCCGCACCCGCCTCGAGTCCGGCGACGACGTCGTGGGTGTCGGCCCGGGCGGTGACCATGATGATCGGCACGTCGCTGTGGCGGCGGATCGAGCGGCAGACCTCGAAGCCGTCCATGCCCGGCAGCATGATGTCGATGAGCACGACGTCGGTCGGTGCCCGGCCGAAGGACATGATGGCGTCCTCACCGGTCTCGGACTCCTCGACCTGCCAGCCCTCGTCCTCGAGCGCCAGCTTCACCGACCCGCGGATGCGCTGGTCGTCCTCTACGTACAGGATGCGTGTTCCCACGGCGGACAGTCTCGCCCATCCGGGAGCGCTGGTGGTCCCTCCTGCGGCGAGCGCGCCGTCGACCGGTCGCCGGGCGACTCGGCGGCCGTGGTCAGACCTGCCCGGCGCCCAGGCGCTCGAGCAGCTCCTGGAGCGGTCCGACCAGCTCGGGGCGCGCGGCCAGCACCGACCCGGGCAGGTCGGGGCCGCCACGGATCGGCTCGACGACGGCTCCCGCCTCGGTCGCGACGAGCTGGCCCGCCGCCAGGTCCCACCGACCGAGCCCGAACTCGTAGTAGGCGTCCACGCGCCCCGCGCCCACCGAGCACAGGTCGAGCGCTGCGGCGCCCATGCGACGCAGGTCGCGGATGCGGGGGAGCAGCTCGGCGAGCACCGCCGCCTGGCGGGCGCGACGCTCGGACGAGTACGAGAAGCCGGTGGCGACGAGGGCCGTGGCCAGCAGGTCCTGCGCGCTCCGGTCCGCGGGCGCCAGGCGCAAGCGGCGATCGTCGCAGTACGAGCCGCCCCCGAGCGTCGCGCTGTAGGTGCGACCGTGCGTCGGGTCCGCGACGACCGCAGCGACCGTGCGGCCCTCGATCTGGGCGGCGATCGACACGTTGTAGCCGGGGTGGTCGTAGACGTAGTTGGTGGTGCCGTCGATCGGGTCGACCCACCAGGTCACCGGGGACTCGTCGCCCGGTGCGACCGGCGGAGCGGCGTCCGACTGGCCCTCCTCGCCCTCGATGCGGTCGTGCGGACGGCGTGCCGCCAGGACGGATCGGATGAGCCGCTCGGACGCGACGTCCATCTCGGTGACGTGGTCGGTCGCGCTCGACTTGTCGTCGATCCGGAACGACGCCGGGCGGCGCGTGTGGATCAGGTCGACCGCGGCCGCGGCCGCCGCACGGGCCGCGTCGAGCAGCTCGCGGTGCAGCTCCGGTGCGTCCGCGTGGGGCGTGGCGCCGCTCACGACGGGCGGGGCATCGCTCACGAGCGGCGGGGCGTGCGTCGACGCGGGTCCTCGCCGCGTGCACGGATCGTGTCCCACTCGCCGAACGCCCGGAGGGTGAGCACGGCCACCACGGCGACGCCGCCGGCCCCCACCAGCACGGACAGGAAGGTGATCAGCCCCACGGCGGCGCCCTCGAAGCCACCCAGGTCGGCGAACGCGTACCCGATGAGCCCGCCCGCAGCGGCGCCGATGAAGATCGAGGCGAAGGCCAGCACCCGTGCCAGGACGGACGGGAGCGCCGAGTCGGGATCGCCGCCCGGGTCCGGCGCGGTGCGGTCGGGAGGCGTGCTCATCGTCGGGCAGTGTACGGGGCGACCCCGGACCGGGTTCAATCACCCCCGAGGGCATCCGCCACAGGTTCAAGGGTGCCCCGGAGCGTGTCGAAAAGAGATCGGGAGCCGCCGCCGCGCCGCGTCGGCACGCTCCGCCCGCCCGGACGATCGACTGGGTCGGG
>JAFAFZ010000038.1 GCA_023423215.1 Actinomycetes bacterium | reverse complement strand
GCGCCGGGCACGACGGCGGCGCCGGCGACGACGGCTCGTCCCGCCGTGCGCCCGGCCGGCGCGCGGGCGCGCCTGCGCTACTGGTTCGACACCGGTCTGTCCCGCGGTCCCTCGGTCGTCATCGGCTGGCTCGGACTCCTGACGCTCGGCGGCATCGTCCTCACCGCCATCGTGATGACCGTCTTCGGGCTCATCGGTGTGAACGGCGGCGAGCGCCTGCCCTTCGGCGAGGCCGTCTGGCAGTCGATGCTGCGCGTCGTCGACGCCGGCACCTTCGCGGGCGACGCCAGCTGGCCGACGCGCTTCCTGGGCCTCGGCATCACCCTGGCCGGCATCTTCCTGGCCGGCAGCCTGATCGGTCTGATCGCCAACGTCGTCGACCAGCGCGTCGAGCGGCTGCGCAAGGGTCGCAGCGCGGTGCTCGAGACGGGCCACACGCTGATCCTCGGGTGGTCGAGCCGCGTGCCGACGATCGTCAGCGAGCTCGTGCTCGCGAACGAGAGCGAGCGGCGTGGCGTCGTCGTCATCCTGGCGGACGAGGACAAGTCCGAGATGGAGGACACGCTGCGCGACCACGTCGAGGACTTCCGCACGACGCGCCTGGTGTGCCGGCGCGGGCGCGCCGACCTGCCCGCCGACCTGGACCTGGTCGCGCTGCGCGAGGCGAAGTCCGTCGTGGTGGTGGGGGACGAGGACGCCACGGTGGTGAAGACGCTCCTCGCCGTGCGCTCCATCGACCCGGACTTCGAGCAGGCGCACGTCGTGGTCGAGGTCGGGTCGAACTCGCCCGACGACTCCATCCGCTCGCTGTTCGGTCCCCGGGTCGTCACGGTGAACTCGGACCGCATCGTGGCCGAGCTGACGGCGCAGGCATGTCGCCAGCGGGGGCTGTCGACGGTCTTCCGCGAGCTGCTCGACTTCGACGGGGACGAGGTCTACTTCGCGCCGTTCGACGAGGTCACCGGCCACACCTACGGCGAGGCGCAGCTCGCGTTCGAGTCGAGCACCCTCATGGGCCGGCTCACGCCCGAGGGCCGCGTCGAGCTGAACCCGCCGCCCGACACCGTCCTGGACGAGGGCGACGAGCTCATCGCCATCGCGTCGGACGACTCGACCTTCCTCTTCGGCGGCTTCCGCACCGCCGTCGCGGTCCCGCCCGCATCGGCCGCCGAGGAGCTGGACGCGCCGCGGCGCATCCTGATCGTCGGGTGGAGCGACCTCGGTCCACGCGTCGTGGCCGAGTTGGACGAGTTCCTGCACTTCGGCACCGTGATCGAGGTCATCGCGGACCCCGAGCAGGTCGACGTCGGAACGATCGCGGGCGCGGCCGCGACCAGCAACGTGCTGCTCGAGGTGCGCTCCTTCCAGGGCGGCCCCGAGGACGTGACCGGTTACGCACTGCAGCGCGCCTTCGACGAGGTCATCGTGCTCGGGTACCGGGACGAGCTGACCACCGACGAGGCGGACGCCCGCACGCTGCTGACGCTGATGGCGTTCAACCAGATCGTCGAGCGCCATGACCTGGGCGACGTGCGCATCGTCGCCGAGCTGCTCGACCAGCGGCACACGCCGCTGGCGCTGGCCACGGGTGCCGACGACTTCATCGTCAGCGACGAGCTCACCAGCCTGCTGATCGCGCAGCTGTCGGAGCGGCACGAGCTGGACCTCGTGTTCCGCGACCTGTTCGACCAGGACGGCGCGGCGATCGAGCTGTGCCCGGCCCGTGCGTACGGAGCCGAGTCGGCGAGCACCTTCGCCGAGGTCGTGGCCGCCGCGATCGCTCAGGACCACACGGCGCTGGGCTACCGGCTGGCGGGGACGGGCGAGGTGGTCATCAACCCGTCGAAGTCGTCCGCCGTCGAGCTCTGCTCGGACGACCAGGTCCTCGTCCTGCGCTGAGCCGACTCACACGACCGTGAGCTGCACCTCGACGTTGCCCCGCGTCGCGTTGGAGTACGGGCAGACCTCGTGCGCCTGCGCGACGAGCGACTCGGCCGTCTCCCGATCCACGTTCGGGACCGAGACGTCCAGCTCGACAGCAAGGCCGAAGCCACCGGAGTCCAGCGTGCCGATGCTGACCGACGCCGAGACCTCGGTGCCGGTGGCATCGGCCTTCGCCTGGCCGGCGACCAGCTTGAGCGCCGAGTGGAAGCAGGCGGCGTAGCCCGCGGCGAACAGCTGCTCGGGGTTGGTCGCGCCACCCTCGCCGCCCATCTCCTTCGGGACCTTGAGGTCGAGGTCGATCAGGCCGTCGTCGGTGAAGGCGTGGCCGTTGCGACCGTCTCCGGTGGCGTGGGCGGTGGCGACGTACAGGGCATCCATGGGGCTCTCGTTCCGTGCTCGCGGCCGGGTCGGCCGGTGGTCGTGCGGATTGATCGTGTCCCAAGATATTGTGCACAATTGGTTTGTGCAAGGGGATCTTGGTAGCGTGGTCGACGTGCAGGAGCGGTTCCCACAGCTCGAGCTCGACAACCAGCTCTGCTTCGCGCTGTACGCCGCCAGCCGTGCGGTGGTGCGCACCTACGGTCCGCTGCTCGCCGAGTCGGGGCTGACCTACCCGCAGTACGTCACGATGATGGCGCTGTGGGAGCAGCCGGAGCAGCGGCTCAGCGTCGGCGAGCTCGGTCAGCGACTGCACCTGGACAGCGGCACGCTGACGCCGCTGCTGAAGCGGCTCGAGCAGGCGGGCCTGGTGCGTCGCCTGCGTGATCCCGAGGACGAGCGGCGGGTACAGGTCGAGCTGACCGAGGACGGCCTCCGACTGCGCCACGTGGTTGCGGACGTGCCCATCTCGCTCGCCCAGCAGCTGGACCTCACCCCGGACGAGGGCGTGCGGCTGCTCGGCCAGCTCCAGCACCTCGTCGAGACGCTGGATCCTTCACCTTCCTGAGCGTCCTGATCGGGTCGCCGGCCCGATCGGCTCTCGGGCGTTCGGGTCATGTCGGCCGCAGCCGCGAGACTGGGCCGATGCGACCCGACGTCCCTGCTGCCGCCGTCCGGGCGCACCGGCAGGCGGTCGAGGAGGGGCGCACCACCTACGTCGACCCGGCCACGGGCTACACGGTGTTCACCGAGCTCGCCCACCGGCTGCGGGGGTACTGCTGCGGCAACGACTGCCGGCACTGTCCGTACTCGCTCGAGGAGCGGCGCGTGAGCGGGGCCGAGCCACCGGCCTGAGCGGTCGCCCCGTTCCGCTCCCCGGTCGACCGGAGATCAGCCGTCGAGGTCGGCGGCGACGCGGAAGCCGATGTTGCCGGCGCTGCTGTCGGGCGTGTTCGAGCTGCGGGCCGCGACCCGGTAGCGCCAGCAGTACGACTCGTGGCACAGGTACGAGCCGCCACGCATGACCCGGTGCGTGCCCGACGGCGGGCCGACGGGGTCCTCACGGCGCTCGGTGCGGTGGTAGGTCGCGTCGAACCAGTCGGCGCACCACTCCCAGACGTTGCCGCACACGTCGTAGAGGCCGAACCCGTTCGGCCCGTACGAGTCGACCGGCGCCGTGCCGACGAAGCCGTCGTCGCCGGTGTCGGTGGACGGGAACGTGCCCTGGAAGACGTTCATGCGGTGCTCGCCGCCCGGCTCCCGATCGTCGCCCCACGGGTAGCGGGCACCGACGAGCCCGCCCCGGGCGGCGTACTCCCACTCGGCCTCGGTCGGCAGCCGCACGCCGGCCCAGGCGCAGTAGGCCTGCGCGTCGTCCCAGGTGACCTGCACGACCGGGTGGTCGCCGCGACCCGACAGGTCCGACTGCGGGCCCTCCGGGTGGCGCCAGTCGGCGCCCTCGACGAGTCGCCACCACGGCGTCGCCGCGACGGCGCGCGTGGGTGGGAAGTCGTCGGGGAGCAGGCCACCGAAGACGAACGTCGACCCGAGCTGCTCCGACAGGGTCACGTAGCCGGTCGCCCGTGCGAACGCCGCGAACTCGTCGTTGGTGACGGTGTGCGCGGCGATGCGGAAGGGGCGCAGCGACACGTCGCGGACCGGGCCCTCGCCGTCGGCGGGGTACTTCTGCTCGTCGGAGCCCATCGTGAACGTGCCGCCGGGCAGCTCCACCC
>JAFAFZ010000018.1 GCA_023423215.1 Actinomycetes bacterium | reverse complement strand
GCGGCGTGCCTTCTCGGCCTCACCGGCGGCGGCGCCCTCGGCCCGGATCGCCTGGGCGAGCTCCTCACGCTGCTGGCGGTCACCGGCACCGGTCAGGCGGCTCTCCTCGGCGTTCGCCTGCGCCGCGGCGATCGTCGCCGCCTGGCGTGCTTCGGCGGCGCGGATGTCGGCGGACTTGGCGGCCTCGGCCTCCTGCTCCTTGGCGTAGCGGGCGGCGTCCGCGGGCTTGCGGATCTCGGTGTCGAGCTCGAGCTCCTTCAGTCGGGCACGCTCCTCGGCCACCGTCTGCTGCGCGGCCAGCACCTCTCGGTCCTGGGCGGCCTGGGCCTTCGGGCCAGAGGCGTCGGCGTCGGCCTGCGCGGCGTCCGTCTCGGCCTTGATCTCGGCGGTGCGCAGGGCGAAGTTGCGCTGCGCCTCGGCGACGGCCTCCTCGGCCTGCAGCCGTGCCTCCTCCGACTCTCGGTTGGCGGCCGCCTCGGCGATCTTCGCCTCCTTCAGAGCACGAGCCGCCTCGGGACGACCCAGGTCGGCCAGGTAGGTGCCCTCGGCCTGGATGTCCTGGAGCTGGAAGCTGTCCAGCACCAGGCCCTGCGGGGTCAGCGCGCTCTCGGCCTCTTCCGCGACCTCTCGGGCGAACGCGGCGCGGTCACGGATGATCTCCTCGACCGTCAGCCGACCGACGATCGAGCGCAACGAACCGGCGA
The DNA here is from genome assembly GCA_023423215.1 of Actinomycetes bacterium. Taxonomy (GTDB): domain Bacteria; phylum Actinomycetota; class Acidimicrobiia; order Acidimicrobiales; family Microtrichaceae; genus JAFAFZ01. The sequence continues at coordinate 8,598 of JAFAFZ010000018.1, read as the reverse complement.
GCACCTCGGTCGTGAACCCGGAGACCTCGGACTGCTGGCCGAGGAAGCGCTGGGCGGCGGCGCGCACCGAGTCCTCGGTGCCGCCGACCTTGACGATCGCCACGCCCTCGAGTGCGCAGCGGATGCCGTTCGCCGACACGGCGGAGCCGACGTGGATGTTGATCTGCTGGGAGGAGAGGTCGAGCACCGCCAGGCGCTGCACGATCGGCACGACGAACACCGACGCGCCCATGACGACCTTCTGGCCCGAGAGGTCGGTCGTGACCTCGCCCGTCTCGGGGTTCGTGACCGGACTGCCCTTTCGGCCCGTGATCACGTACGCCTGGTGCGGCCCGGCCACCTTGTAGCGGCTGAGCACGAACAGCACCACCAGGACGATGAGCGCGATGGGCGCGACGATGGCGATGAGCAGGGTCACGTTGGTTCCTCTCCCTTGTGTGTCTCTGTCGGTTCTGACTCGGAGCCCCAGAACTCGCTCTGGGACATGATCCGCACGGACGAGTCCGAGACGGCTTCGATGACGACCACCTGGTCGCCGAGCGCGTGGTCCACCTCGGACAGCGCGGTGAGCTTGCGGGGCTGACCGCCCAGGCGGACGAGCACCTCGCCGCGGCCGCCGGAGATCGGCGTGACGACCTTGCCGGGCGTGCCGACCATGTCCAGGGCCCGGGGTGTGGCGTCGGTGGCGCCGTGGCGGATCTTGCCGACGAACCACCCGGCGAAGAGCGCGAAGGCGACGGCGGCGCCGAACGCGAACAGGAGCGAGAAGGTGCCGACCGCGTCCAGCGTCACCCATCCGGCGATGCCGAACGCACCCAGCGCGGCGCCGATGACCGGAACGGAGGCCCAGTCCCCGAGCTCGACGCCCTCGATCGCGTCGAACACGTCCTCGAAGAGCAGACCCGCTGCGAGCAGAACGAACCCGGCCACCGCGCACACGATGTACACGACGTTCATCCGGGCATCCTACCGGGCGACCTTCTCCACCTTCCCTCGGGTTCACGCTGAGCTCGGAGCCCAGGCACGAACCGAAGCGCAAAGGCGACAATCTAAAGCGCTTCCACATCTATCCAGAAAACATGTCCGACGCTACAATCTCGCTGGTGAGGGAGAAATTGGGCGAAGTACCGGTGCGGCTCCTGCGTGCCACTGTTGCCGGGTTGGCAATATCGATCTCGGGCTTGGCGAGCCTGATAGCAGTAGGTGCCGAGATCCCAGGGATGAGTCAGCGTGTTACCCAGCAGTTGTCAGGCCTTCCCTTTGCGTCGCTAGCTCTCCTAATCGCAGTTGTCGCCGCCGAGCTCGCAATCCCCAGGTTGCCGAGACTTGGTGCAATAGCCACTGGGACCACAGCGGCGATCGCTCTAGTAGCACTTCTTGTTCGCCTCAGCGAGTCCATCGAGTCGCTCGAGGTTGGAACTGTGGCGCAAACACTCGCTGATTCCGGCGTGGCGAAGTGGGCAGTGCTACTGCTATCCGTGGTTGGCTTCGCTACCTACCTTGTGCTGCTCACATCATTCGCAAGTGACAAGACGCGCTCCAAGCGGCGGCAACCTACTCGACCGTTCGACCCGCTGCCATCGCAGGACGCCTTCGTGCATGCCGCGCTGGAGCGCTGTCGTGAGCAGGAGACCGCGGGATTCAAGCTCATACCAATCACCGGTCGATGGGGCGACGGCAAGAGCTACCTCGTGTCCCTCCTCGAAACGGAACTGCGACGGCAGTCGATCGATTCGATCAGGGTGAACGTGTGGCAGTCGGAGACCGATCTCAGATTCTACCAGAGCCTTCTTCGTGATGTTTACGGCACTGACACCTTCACGCGTAAGTTCGGTTGGTTGCGCAAGCCCATCGGAGTGGCGCTCTCATCGGTGATGCGATGGAAACCTACCAATTTGAAGTTCGGAGTGTTTAGCAGCTCAGCAGAAATTACGATGCGCCACGAACCACCCGCCTTGCCCTATGCGCAAGCGCTGAAACGTGACTTGCAAGCTCGATACAGGAGTGATCGTCCAACCCTGGCGATCATTGTTGATGAGATCGATCGCGCGACTCCCATCGCTGCCCAAACAGCGCTCACGGTCCTACGACGTGCCTTTGATGAGCCCGGAGTCGTCGTTGTGCTTGCATACGCGGAGGCCCACGTTCATTTCAATTGCTTCAACCCGGCGCGAGGAATGCTCGATGACATTCGAGGATCGATGATGTCAGTTATAGACCAAGAACGACGACTTGAGTTGGCCAGCAGCACCTCTCCGCAGCTGTCGGCAGACTCCGGAGTGGTGCAATCGGTTGCTCACATCATGGGTGGTGGATTGTCTGAATGGATACAGGAAGCTCCTGACGGGCGCGAGCTCGCCGGACTACCGAGAGTTGCTGACCGTGTGCAAGTCGAACTCGGAATTCGCACCGACCTTGAGCTACTAGGTCGATACCTCGCGTGGTCTCCGGCAAGGCAGCATTCTCTGCAGCAACGTGCTGCCGAGAAACTACTGCATGGGCCAAAACTTTCCGTGCCGCCGGTTACACCGGATGACGTCGCTAGGCTTCTAAGATGCACCGACGCCTTTCGTGAGATTGCACCCCTGGTCGAAGTCGAGTCCGAATCCGACCAGGGACCCGGTGGCGTTGGACGACAGGACGTTCTTATCAGAGCAGCAATCCGCTCGCTGGCGGAGACCGTCTTCTCAGAAGACCATGTGCCGCCCCCAATCCGACACCTCAAGAATACGATCGATGAGCTAATGCCGACGTTGGTTCGCGATCGCGCCAGCCGATCTGCTGGCGTCGTGACGCTCGTCGAACTCGCCGTCATTGTGGCGGGACTCTATGTAATGGCCCAGTACAAGGCGGCCGGCTCAGGTGAGTGAGATCTCGAATCCAGATGACGGGCAACCGCTCGCACCGCCTTCCGGGCTGAGTGACGATAGAGATCAGAGTCTGGACTCGGGCAAATCGTCGGTCGACCTCAACATCATCAGGCGAGAGATTCGGCCCAACCGCGTTGAAACCGACGCATTCGATGTTCTGATCGACAGGCTTCCCTCATCCATTGGGGTGACTAGAGAGGTCGTCCGCGATGTCGTTGCGGATCTGATTCGTGTCTTCCCGAGCGAATGGACGACGCCACGGGTCGTCCGCCTTAGCGACGTCCCTTACCCTGGACGGGCTGCCGAAGTGCAGCGTCTGGTTCGCACCGATCTAGCAGCAGTATCGGAGGATTCTGAGCGATGGGAGCTTCTGACTCGACGTGTGCTTCCATCGGTAAGGCGTCTTGAGCGCGAGGGCGCATCCCGCGAGGAACTGACCGACGTTCTTCTAGTTGTACTGGAGCCGCTGCCCGACGACGATCAGAAGCTAGATCTGGCTAGATCGATAGCCGCATACTTGCTAGCCGAAGACGATCCTCGTCGTCGTACAGTCAACTACTACATATCGGTCGCGAACCTCTCGAACGCTGTGTCAAGTGGCGGCACTGCCGCCGAGACTCTGGCGGCTGCTCTCCTAGAGAGAGTCCTATATGGAATGAAGTCTATACAGGAATCTCAGCTTGATCCGTTCGATGCCGGTTCGGTCGAGGCGAAGCAGGTGAGGATTGCGAGCCACAATTCAGCTGCATCAATCCTCCGAATCGCTCAATCGCGAAGCGACCGCAGGGCGATCGCCTCGAGTGAAGTGCGGCGCCTGGAGTTGCTCTCGGCGGCGTTCGACAAGCTGCAGGTCCTGCCGCTTGAGCCGGATGAGATTGTACACCGCATCGGATTGGCTCCTTTCCTGCTGAATGATTCTGCACATGGTTCCGAACAGCACCAAGACGACTACCGCGTGTTCGAATCGAGATGTGAGCAGGGTCTGCTTGCCGCGCATGCAGTCGGTGCTATCGGGTCGGCTTATGATGATGAGACTCTCCACGACGCCTACGCCTCGGCTATTTCCGCTACGGTCGCATTGACCTTCATGTCGGAGCCGGGCCGCGCCGCCACGCGGTTCTTTAACTCGGCGGTTTCGATCTCGCGTCTCTCGTTGGCGGGCATCGCGGAACCGCCAGATCGACCGAGAGCAGCACTTCTGTGTCTCGCAATCGGCTGCGCGTTCCTCGGGGGGTCGGTCACGGACGCCATCGTTCAGAACGATGCACTCATGATTGGGGCATCGCTCGCAGGGCAGGTCGCGGCATCACAACTCCGGGCCAGTTCTACTTCTGCGCTCGTGGTGGCGCTTGCTGATTTCGCCGAGAGTTCCGGGTTGACCTCTCCAGACGCCGGGCAGTATCGGGGTGACGCTGTTCGGATTGCCGAGGTGGCCGAACGTTTGCGTGGATCGCCCGGAGTGGTGCCAGAAGATCTACCTGGCTACGTCGTGGCCTTGGCGTTCGAAGGTTGTGGCGAGCTACTCGGCCATGAGGGCCCGCCTCTCGGCGCAGAGGAGCCGATATTCGGGTGGGTAGCCAGTTCCGTCGGCCGGATCTTTTCCGGTGCGCTGGATCCGCGTCGAGTTAAAGGCGGCCTGTGGGACATTCGTTCCTGGATCGTCGAGTTGGAGCGATCCCGTGAGCGTCTCCTTGAGTACGGAACGGCCGCTTGGCGTGGATCGGACTGGCAAACTCCAATCGTCGCTGCGGGACAGGTGGACAGCGGCGACTGGGAGCGACTGCAGAACGTGCTGGAGGAGCCCCCTCCAAGTATCGCCACTGCCCTCGAGCGCTACTTCAGAAACTGGTAGCGGGGATGCGTGGCCCGCCCGGGAGCGATGGGGCTCCTCCCGGGCGGACCCGGGCGTGTCAGCCGGCGTTCGCGGCTGCGGCGTTCAGGTCGTCCAGGTGCGACGTCGCCTCGAGGTACTCGTTGACCCAGCGCTCGATGACGGCCGACGTCTTCTCGACCTTTTCGAACTGGCCGACCACCTGGCCGACGGGGTTGAACGCGACGTCGACGGTCTGGTCGGGCCACTTGTGGGTCGCGGCGACCGCGATGCCCGACACCATGTACTGCAGCGGCATGCCGAGCGGATCGGGGTTCTCGGGGTTCTCCCACGCCTCGGTCCAGTCGTTCTTCAGCATGCGGCAGGGCTTGCCGGTGAACGAGCGGGAGCGCACGGTGTCGCGCGAGTTGGCGTCGATGTACGCCTGCTGCTGGACCGGGGTGTTCTCGGACTCCTCGACCATCAGCCACTGGGAGCCGGTCCACGCGCCCTGGCAGCCGAGCGCCAGTGCCGCGGCGATCTGCTCGCCGGAGCCGATGCCGCCGGCGGCGAGCACCGGGCGGGGCGCGACGGCCCTGGCGACCTGGGGCCAGAGGACGATCGAGCCGACGTCACCGCAGTGGCCGCCGCCCTCGCCGCCCTGGGCGATGATGATGTCCACGTCCGCCGCAGCGTGCTTCAGCGCCTGGTAGGGCGAGCCGCACAGCGCCGCGACCTTGCGGCCCTCGGCGTGGATGCGCTCGATCATGTCGGCGGGCGGGGTGCCCAGCGCGTTGGCGATGAGCGTCATCTTCGGGTGCTGCAGCGCGATCTCGACCTGCGGGGTCGCGGTCGCCTCGGTCCAGCCGATGAGCTGCATCGAGTTGTCGTCCTCGCCCTCCTGGAGCGGCACGCCGTGGCTGGTCATCAGGTCGCGGGCGAAGTCGAGGTGACCCTGGGGGACCATGTCCTGGAGCATCTTGGTGAGCTCCTCGGTGGTCATGTCGGCGTCCATGCCCTCGTACTTGTTCGGGATGACGATGTCGACGCCGTAGGGGTGGTCGCCGATGTGCTCGTCGATCCAGTTCAGCTCGACCTCGAGCTGCTCGGGCGAGTAGCCCACGGCGCCGAGCACGCCGAAGCCGCCGGCCTTCGACACGGCGACGACGACGTCGCGGCAGTGCGTGAAGGCGAAGATCGGGAACTCGATGCCCAGCTCGTCACAGATGGGTGTGCGCATGGTGCGGTCTGTCCTTTCAGACGGTGGTGACGTCGGCGACGTCGTGATCGAGGAGCCGTCGATCGGCGGCGGAACTGTTCGGGGTGTCGGCGGGGCCCTCGGGGCCGACGCCGGCGATGAGGCTGCGCAGCGAGGCGACGGCGCGGGCCTCGGGCATGGCGTCGGGGTCGACGCGGTGGACCATCTCGAGCCCGAAGAGCAGCCCGATGAGCGAGGGGCCGACGTCACCGTCGACGCCCGCCCACTCGTTGACGGCCTCGGTGATGCCTCGCCAGGCGCCGCGGTAGCGGCGGGCGACGCGGTTGCGGATCTCCGGGTTGCGTGCGGCGTGGTTCCACAGCTCGTGCTCGAGCGCGATCCAGTGGCCGTCGCCGGCAACGGGTGCCGACACGTTGCGCCACAGGACGCCCAGGCGGTCGTCCAGCGAGGTGGCGTTCACCAGCTCGGCGCGGATGACGGTCGCGGCGTCGTTCACCCAGCCGTCGAGCACAGCGAAGAGCAGGCCGTCCTTGTTGCCGAAGTGGTCGTAGACCGCACCAGAGGTGCGATCGGCCTGCGCGGCGATGGCGTCGACCGATGCGCCGTCCACCCCACGCTCCGCGAACAGGGACGCGGCAGCGGCCAGCAGACGCTGTCGCGTCTCGGCGCGTCGCTCCTCGTTGGTCGCCACGCAGAAAACATAGGGCTTCCTATGTAGATCCCCAAGTCGGTCCCGGTGCCCGGGGTGCCGACGGCCTGGCAGGGTGTCGGGATGTTGCGCTGGTGCACCTGGAACCTGTGGGCGATCGGTCCCGACCTCGGCGCCCGGACCGACGGGGCGCGCGCCGCGCTGATCGAGGTCGCGCCGGACCTGTGCTGCCTGCAGGAGGTCCGGGCGGACGCCACGGTGGACGTTGCCGCCGAGCTCGCCGAGGCGCTCGGCCTGCACGTCGGTCGGGGTCGTGCCGTCGGCGCAGAGTGGTGGAGCGACCGAGTCGGCCTGGACCTGCGGGTCGACAACGTGCTGCTCTCGCGGTGGCCGATCGAGGAGCTCGCCGTGGTCGAGCTGCCGTGCCGTGACGGCGTCGCCGAACGGCGCGCCGCGACCCTCGCCCGCGTCGAGACCCCGGACGGCCCGGTGCGCGTGGCGTCGGTCCAGCTCTCGTCCTCGCCGCTCGACCCGGTCGTGCGCTCCGAGCAGCTCATCACCCTGGCGACCGCACTCGTGGACCACCGTCGCGAGGACGAGACGGTGCTCGTCGCGGGTGACCTGAACGCCGAGCCCGACTCCGACGAGGTGCGCCGGTTCTGCGGTCACAAGGCCGCGCCGGCGGTCGACGGCTTCGTGGTGCTCGACCTCTGGCGCTACGCCGACGACGCAGACCCGGGGTGGACGTGGGACCGCGCGAACCCGCACGTGCGTGCGACCCGCGAGCCGTCGTCGCGCATCGACCACCTGCTGGCAGGGCCGACCCCCGCCGGGCTGATCCCCGAGGTGCGGTCCGTGGACCGCTTCGCGTGCGCTGCCGTCGACGGCGTGTGGGCCTCGGACCACGCCGGCGTCGTCGCCGAGATCGAGCTCTGACCGCCGGCGGAACCGATCTGTTCGTCGAGGTACGCCGACACGGGGTACGTCGACGAACGGATCGAGCAGCGGCGGCTCGTCAGCTCGGGCAGTCGTCCGTGGCCGGTTCGCCGGCGAGCCGGGCACGGAGCCACGCGCCGACCTCGGTCACCGACTCGTCGACCACCGTGTCGTGGTCCGCGGTCGGGACGTCGATCATCTGCACCGTCTGTCCGATGCCGCAGAGCCGCTCGAACAGCGCCTGCGTACGGGCCGGCACCACCAGGACATCGGCGCCGCCCTGGACCAGGAGCAGGGGCGCCGCACCGACGACCTTGCCGGGGTTGTTCTCCTCGAGCCACGCCTGTCCGACCGGATCCGCACGCGGGTCCACGAGGAAGTAGTCCGGCGCGGCGGCGAGCGGCGCCATCGCCGTGATGACGTCACCGACGCAACCGGTCTCGATCGCGGCGGCGGCCGAGCGCACCGGTGGGCTCAGATAGCGGTCGAGCACGATGTCCGGGTCCTCGGCCGCAGCCCCCACGAGCGCCATGGTCGTGATGACCCGGATCTGCAGCAGGTCCCCGTAGTCGGTGGAGAGCTCTGCGCCGGGCGCCAGCGCCGCCGCGCCCACCAGCTCGGCCTCCGGCAGCCGCTCGGCCGCCATCTCGTTCGTGACCAGCGCGGCGTGGCCACCCTGGGAGACGCCGACGACGACCCACTCGTCACCGGCGTGCGCCTCCGGCATCGAGCGGGCGGCGGCCACTGCATCGATGACGGCGTGGCCCTCGGCGACCGACTGCAGGTACGGGTGCAGCTCGCCCTCGGGCCCGAGCCCCAGGTAGTCCGCCGAGACCCGCACTCCCTCGATGCCGTGGTCGGGCGGCGGTGACGGGTTCCGGCTCGGCGCGCACTTCGCCGCCAGACCGCTGGTGCCGTGCGCCCAGGCGACGATCGGCCAGCCGTCCTCGGGCGCCTCGGCGTCCGGGACGTACACCGTGCCCGTCGCGGCGCGCAGGTCGTCGTCGCCGTCGGTCGTCAGGTACATGATCCGCTGGCCGGTCGATCCCTCCGGGGCCTCGATCGGCATGGTGCGCAGCACGTCGCCCGCCTCGCCCTCGGGCAGCGGGTCGGG
>JAFAFZ010000592.1 GCA_023423215.1 Actinomycetes bacterium | reverse complement strand
TCGCCGGGCCGACCGCTGGGCAGCGGCACCACGTACTCGGTGCAGAGCCGCCAGGTGCGCGCCGACGAGGACGCACTGCGCCGCGCGGGCTCGGCCCGCGACGCGGCCGAGGACGGCGACGACCTGGCTGTCGACGTGCTCGACCGGTACGCGGCCTCGCCGGACACGACCGACCGGGTGTGGCAGCTCGCGCAGGACGCGACCGCCGGCGCGACGAACGACCTGGACCGCATCCAGGCGCTCGAACGCTGGATGGACCAGAACACGACGTACTCGACCGACGCGCCGCTCGCCCCGGCGGGCGTCGACGTCGTGGACGACTTCCTGTTCACGACGCGGCAGGGCTGGTGCGAGCAGATCGCCAGCTCGCTCGTCGTCATGGCACGCGCCGTCGGCGTGCCGGCACGGCTGGCCACCGGCTTCGCGCCGGGGGAGTGGGACGCGGTCAACGGCCGCTTCGTCGTGCGCGAGCGCGACGCGCACGCGTGGGCCGAGGTGTGGTTCCCGGACGCCGGGTGGGTGCCCTTCGACCCGACCGCGGGCGTGCCGCTGGCCGGCACCGAGGAGGCGACCGCCGGTGCGGACGCCCGGGACTGGCGAGAGATCGGCGGGCTCCTCCTCTTGGTCGTCGGGCTCTGCGCGCTGGCGGCCGGTCCGGTCCGACGTCTCGTGCGCCGCCTCGCGCGCCGGTGGTCCGGCCGGCGCGAGCACCGCGCGGCGGTGCGCCGACGCTGGGACGCCTCGGCCGAGGAGCGCCTGGAGCAGGTCGGGGAGCAGGCGGGACGTCGCCGTGGACCGGGCGAGACCGTGACGACCTACGCCGCCGTCGTCGCGGAGGTCGTCGAGGACGAGCGGCTGCGCCGGGTCGGGGTGCTGGTCGACCGCGCCCGCTACGGACCCCACGCCGACCCAGGCGACGGCGGCGACGGTGGCACCGGCGACGCGCGCACTGACGGGAGCACCGACGACGCCCGCTTCGTCGACGAGGTCCTGTCGTCGCACTGACGTCGGCAGCGGTCCCGAGACCTCGCCCGGCCGCCCTGTGAGCCCGGGCGATCACGCTGCGTGACGGCAGGTCCCGGGCTCTCAGGATGAGCGGGTCGGCTCATTGACCCTCTTGCAGCGGTCGGCCCAGACTGGGGCGGTTCGTTGGCGGGTACGTGGGCGCACGTGCGGGTCGGGGAGCGGGGAAGAGCGCTGCGCGGGTACCTGCTGCCGCGGTGCCGCGGGTCGACGGAGGACGCACGGATGACGGGATCGGAGGGGGTCGCTCGGGCACGCCGCCGTCCCTCCGCGCCCTCGGGCCAGGCGGGCTTCTCGCTGATCGAGATCCTGATCTGCGTCGTGCTGGTCGGCACCGTCATCCTCGCGCTCGCCGCCGGCATGCTGACCCTGGTCCGCACCTCGAGCGGCACCTCGCAGCGCCAGCAGATCCAGCTCTCGCTCGGCAGCTACACCGAGAGCCTGAAGGCCAGCCCGTACCTGCCGTGCAACGGTCCGGTGCCGCCCACGACGTCCAGCTACGAGGCCGCGTACGGCGCGTGGCCCGAGCGCTGGACACCGGTGAAGCCGGGCATGACGGCACGGATCATCGAGGTCGAGTTCTGGGACGAGACCGCCGGTCCGCAGGGCGCGTTCGTCGCGGCGTGCGCGGGTGGCCTGGACCAGGGCACGCAGCGCCTCACCGTGCAGATCGACTGGCGCGGCCGCACCGGCACCGCCGAGGTCGTGAAGTCCTACCGTCCGGCGGCCGGACCGTGACCGCCGCCGTCCGCGCCCGCACGGCCCGTCGCACCCGACGCCTGCTCGAGCAGCGTCGCCGCCGCTCGCGTGCGACCCAGGCCGGCTACACGTTGATGGAGCTCCTGCTCGTCATCGGCATCGCCGGCATCATCTTCGTGCCGCTCATGGCGTGGGCCGGGCTGGCGATCCGCCAGCAGCCGGTCGTGCAGGACGGCATGCTGCGCACTGCGTCGGCCGGACTGCTGGGCTCGTACCTGCCGAAGGACGTCAGCGTCGCCGGCAAGGCAGCCAACGCGCAGGTGGGTTTCACCCAGCAGTGGTCCCAGAACGACTGCGTCGGGGGAGCGGGCGCCAACGGCTCGGTGAAGCTGATCATGGTCACCGGTGGCGAGCAGGTGCAGAAGATCGTCTACTCGCAGGCGCCGAGCTCCGAGGACCCGGCGCAGCGCAGCATCTGGCGCCGGGTCTGCAACCCCGGGACCGGTGCCCTGATCAGCGCGACCGAGGTCTACCGGGACGTGAACCCGAGCCTCACCCAGGTCACCTGCACGTCGGAGCCTGGTGACACCCCCTGCCGCCAGGTCGCCGTGGCGATCACCCCGCGCACCACGAACCAGGCCGTCACCGTCAACGCCACCCGCCGCGTCGACGAGGCCGCGGTGCCCACCGACGTGGGCGGCAACCCGACCCCGACGCCCTCGATCGAGGTGGTGTCGCGCAGCGGCACCCAGCCGATGGTGGCCCAGCTGAGCGCGAGCGGATCGACTGCGGCGCCGGGGCGCTCCATCGCCGCCTTCAAGTGGGAGATCGACGGGCCGGCTCCCGAGACGTTCGTCAGCGGGTCGGCGTCGACGCCCGACATCACCATCTCGCTCCCGATCCGGGGCGACTACAACGTGCTGCTGACCGTGACCGACGACCGCGGCATCACCAACACGTCGTACGCGCAGCTCAAGACGTCGAACGCCGAGCCGCGTGCCGCCGCCTCGGTCAACCCGCTGAGCGGCGACATCGGGACCACCTTCACCCTCGACGGCAGCATGTCGGACGACCCCGACGGGACGCTCGAGTCGATCGACTGGATCGTGACCTACCCCGACGGGACCGAGAACCGCCTGTCCGGCGCGGTCGTGCAGATCACCCCGCCGGCCACGGCGATCGGGACCTCGGACGTGCGGCTCATCGTGACCGACGTGCAGGGCGCGCAGGGGTTCCTGGGCAGCACGTTCACCGTGAACGACCCTGCGGCGCCGCCGCCCGACCCCGAGAATCCGCCGCCGGGACCCGGCGACCCGGGTCAGCTGGTCGCCTCGTTCACCGACGCAGCGGCACCGGGCTCGGCGCAGTCGTTCGACGCATCCGGGACCACGGGCATCGGGACCAGCACCGCCAGCTACACCTGGAGCTTCGGTGATGGCGGGTCGGGCACCGGCGCGGCACCGACGCACCAGTACCCCAACGACGGCGTCTACACGGTCGCGCTGACCGTGACGACGAGCGACGGGCGCAGCGCGTCGACCTCTCGTGCGATCGCCGTCGGCGGAGCAGCGCCGGCACCGATCAACGTGCGCCACGACGGCGTCAGCGTCCTGTGGAACGCGGTGCCCGGCGCACGCCGCTACCTCGTCGACTTCGACTTCCGCACGGCCACGGACTGCTACCTGCAGATCTCCAACCAGGCGGTGGGCGCCGGACCGAACCCCTCGAAGGCGCTCCCGCAGAACCCGTGCCCCTCGCACGCGACCGCACGCGCCCGCGTCGGCACCGACGCCAACGGCTCGGTCACGTGGTCCGAATGGATCGAGGTCCCCGCTCTCGGCACCGTCGTCCCCCCGACGACCACGCCGCCCGAGGTGGTGAAGTGATCGAACGGGTCCGACGCGCTGCGAGTCGGCGCGCACGTCGACGGGGTCGCTCCGGGCGGACGGAGGACGGCTTCGCGCTCATGTCGGTGCTGGCCATCATCGCCCTGACGTCGATCACCATCGCGGCGCTGCTCGGGATGCTCATCACGATGATCCGCATCACCGCATCGCAGGAGCAGGCCGCTCGAGACGCCCGCGCCGCCGACGGTGCCGCGACCGCCGCCGTCAACCACCTGCGCATGAACCAGGACGACAACACGGACCCGTGCGCCGGCGTCGGTGCCCAGCCCGCCGCCGGCATGCAGGTGCCCTTCCAGGACGTCGGCACCTCGACCGACGTGCAGGTCACGTGTCGCAAGGCGGCGGACGAGTTCGGCGAGCCGGGCGGTGTGCTCCACGTGCTCGGCTCGGACTACGCGGGACGGCTGAACTGGGCGGGCTGGCCGTGGGCCGGCGTGCCCGTGTCGGTCGCGGGCGCGACGCCGTCGCTGGTGGCGAGCGGCAGCGACGCGTTGCAGTTCAACGGCAACGTCAACGCGGCTGCGGGAGCGGCGCCGCTGCGCACCGACACCGGCGGCACGCCGGCGGTCGAGGTGCGCGGGAAGTACACCCAGGGTGCCGCGGGGCTGGGAGCGTCGTCCGGGTGCGGCGTGCTCGACGGTGCCGCGGTCCGCCCGGCCACGGCGGTGGTCGCGAGCGCCGGCGCGTCCTGCGGCGACCCGTCGCTGCTGCCCGTCGCGCTGACCCAGGACTACGCGATCGACGAGTCCGTCCCCGCCGAGCTTCCGCTGCCGGCGGCGTGCCCGTCGCAGCGGGTCATCCGGTTCTCGCCGGGTCGCTACGACCAGACCGCGGTGGCGACGCTGAACTCGTGGTTCAGCCGGACCGGTGGCTGCTCGAACAAGACCTTCCACTTCGAGCAGGGCCGCTACTGGTTCGACGCCAACACGGCGAGCGCCGCCGCGGGCGACCGGCACGCGCTGATCTTCGACAACCCGACGTCCAGCTTCGTCTTCGGCACCTCCAGCGGCTGGAGCACGGATCCGGTCACGGGCGGGGCGATGTCCACGGACTTCCCGAACGCCTGCCTCGCAGGGTCGACCGCCGACACGGGCGCCAGCATCATCCTCTCGGCGCGCACCGAGCTGCGGCACCTCTCCGGTCGGCTCGCCGTGTGCCCGTACACGTCGCCGACTGGCACCCAGTACCCGACGCTGCTGCAGCAGTCGACGGTGCCGACGGCCATCACCGTCTCGAACCCGCAGGCGATCACGGCGGTGACCAACGTCGCCGGGCTGATCGGCAACAACTCGGCGAACCCGGCGCTGGCCACCCTGAGCTGCGTGATCAACATCTCTTCCGGCAAGTGCACGGCACAGGCGTCGTTCAGCGTGCAGCTGTCCGGCGCCGCCTCGGCGACGTCGGCCTCGACGCGGCTCACGCTCACCGGTTCCGAGCAGAACCCGGTGACCCTGATCGAGAGCAGGAAGGTGAGCTTCACCGTCACCCCGGCGTCCGGCGCCGCGTGCACGACCAGCGAGTTCTCGGGCTTGCCGAACTCCGGACGGACCACGACCTACGAGCTCCAGAGCGGTGGGTGCGCCGGGCTGACCGCTCCGGACGCGTTCAACGGCGCGACCGTCCGGGCGAACCTCACCTATGTGTTCCGCGGCGGGTGCTTCATCGGGTGTCCCACGGCGACCGAGCGGCTCCGGATCTGGAACGCCGGGGCGTCGGCCGGCGTGATGTACGCGCGTGGCGAGGCCAGCGGCGTCACGCAAGCGCGGGCGGACGACTGGACCGATCCCGCCGCCGTCGCCGTCGACGACGCGGCCGCCGCCGCCATGCAGCGCGTCGTCTGCGTCGACCTGCCGCGGTCCTTTCTCGGGATCGCGCTGAACGAGCGGTGGTGCGACTACTACCGCCCGGCCGCGGACCCGCAGGAGCGCTCGTTCACGCTCAGCGGCATCGAGCCGACGTCGGGGGCGGACGACGACCACCTCTCGTCGCTGTCGGTCCTCGTGCGCTACGTGCGCACCGGCTCGGTGAGCAACCGCGCCGATCGCACGACGGTCTCGCTCCGGCTCGAGGCGGCGAACGGCGTGGTCTGCACCGGAAGCGTGACCGGACTGGCGAACTACTCCTCGGACGTCGAGCTGCCGCTGCCGGGATGCACGCTGGCGAAGATCGGCGACCTGCGTGATGCGCGGCTGACCGTGTCCACGCGGCCCGAGTGCGACTGGGAGTACACCAGCTGGTTCATCGGGGGCGTGTTCGTGCCCGCGCAGAACCGCTGCGGGGGACCCGAGCAGCCGCAGCCGCAGTCCGTCGCGCTGATGTACACCACCGACACCTACACCGGGCCGGTCGTGCAGTCGCGGCTGACGATCGACGCAGCGAACGGCACCTCGGCCAACTTCTTCGGCCCCGCCTACCTGAAGCGCACGGCGCTCGACCTCCACTGGAACGGCGCCGCGAGCGGCGCGTCGATCTTCGGCGGCGAGGTTCAGCTGCACAGCCTGGGCAGCGTTGCCGCGGTGGGCGCCACGACCGACGTCGTGTGCTGCACCGCACCCGAGATCGCGACGCGCAAGGTGCGCGTGACCTCGTGGATCGACGGGCGGCCGAAGCTGACCGTCGTCGCCGCGCTCGACCGCGTCGGCGGCATGCCGTCGATCCTGGACTGGACGGTCTGCGGTCGCAACGGCACCTGTGCGAACCCCTGACGACTCGTCAGATCCCGACCTGCTCGGGGGCGTACAGTGCCGCCCATGCAGATCGGGGTGGCACTGCCGACCATGGCTCGCGGCTACACGCGGGCGACGACCATCGACTGGTGCGCGGGGATCGACTCGGGACCGTTCTCGTCGATCTCCTGCGGTGAGCGCATCACCTTCCACAACCAGGAGATGCTCGTCACGAACGCGGCGGCGGCCGCGCTCACCGAGCGGGTCCAGGTCTTCGTCAACCTGATCGTGCTGCCCACGCACCCGATCCCGGTCATCGCCAAGCAGATCGCGACGCTCGACGTGCTCAGCGACGGACGCCTGACCGTCGGCGTCGGCATCGGCGGCCGCGAGCACGACTACCTGGCCGCGGGCGCCTCGATGGAGCGCCGCCACCAGCGCCTGGACGACGGCGTGGCGCAGCTGCGGGCCCTCTGGTCCGGCGAGCCGGCGTTCGAGGGTGCCGCACCGGTCGGCCCGCCGTGCGTGCAGGCGGGCGGAC
>JAFAFZ010000587.1 GCA_023423215.1 Actinomycetes bacterium | reverse complement strand
CCGAGCAGCGCCAGGTAGTTCACCATCGCCTCGGGCAGGAAGCCCCGGTCTCGGTAGTCCATGAGCGAGACGTCGTCGCGCCGCTTCGACAGCTTCTTGCGCTGCTCGTTCACGATCAGCGGCATGTGCGCGAACTGCGGGACGGGCCCCTCGATGCCCATCGCGTCGCGCAGCAGCAGGTACTTCGGCGTCACGTTGATGAGGTCCTCGCCGCGGATGACGTGCGTGATGCCCATGAAGGCGTCGTCGCTCGTGTTCGCCAGGAAGAACGTCGGCGAGCCGTCCGCACGACGGATCACGAAGTCCTCGATGTTGGCGTGCTCGACGCGGATCTCTCCGCGGATCAGGTCGTCCCAGCCGGTCGCGCCGCCGTCCTGGGGCACCTTGAAGCGCACGGCGCGACCGTCGCCCGGGCCGAGGCCACGGTCGCGGTCCGCCGGGTCGTAGGCCTTGCCGCCGACCGCAGCACGGTCGGCCTCGGCCACCGGGTCCGACCAGTACGCGGCACCGGACTCGAGCAGGGCGTCGACGGCGACCTGGTGCGCCTCGTTGCGGGTCGACTGGCGCACCGGCTCCTCGTCCCAGTCCAGGCCGAGCCACTCCAGCCCCTGGTAGATGACGTCGATCAGCTCGGGCTTCGAGCGGTCCAGGTCCGTGTCCTCGATCCGCAGCAGGAACCTCCCGCCCATCGAACGGGCGGCGAGCCAGTTGAACAGTGCAGCTCGAGCGCTGCCCAGGTGGAGGTAGCCCGTCGGCGACGGCGCGAATCGGACACGTGCGGGGGTGGTCACGCGAGCGAGGCTACCGCCTGACCATCATCGCCCCGAGGTGTCCGACCCGGGTCCGGGCGTTCCCGCGACGGTGGCTGAGCGACCGCCCGGGCCGAGCGCTGGTGCTCCCCGAGGACCGTGGCGGCTGGCGCCGCAACCAGGTCCGCCGCCCCTACGATGGACCGGCTCCGCGGGACGGGCCACGTGGACGGCGACCAGGACATCGGTGAGGACATGCCCCCTGAGGACGAGCACGGCACCGACGATCCGGGCCAGGACGGCGCCCCGCTCCAGGACGATCCCGCAGCGGTCGACGGCGCCCCGGCCGAGCCCGAGGCCGGCGCGGATCCCGAGGGTGCCGCAGCTGCCGGCGGGCTCGGCAGGAACCGGCTGGCGCTCATCGTCGTCGGCATGGTGGTGCTCCTCGCGCTCGTCGTCGGAGGCGTCATCGCGCTCACCCGGGGCGCCGCCGAACCGGCGCCCCGGTCGACGCCCACCACCGCACGCCAGACGACGACCACCAAGAAGGAACCGCTGCCCGTCGGCACGTTCGAGGTCGCGACCACCAAGTCGTCGGTCAGCGAGCTGAGCGTGCGAGCCACGCCGCCCGACGAGTGGGCCACGGCGCGCACGACGATCGTGCCCGCCTCGGCGCCCACGATCCCCCCCGCCAGCCAGGACGCGCTCCCGGCACGTGACCCGCTCCCCGACGACGACCTGCCGATCCAGGGCCGCTACACCTCGGACGAGGGCTGGAGGTTCACGAACCCGGGCCCGTACGAGCCGCAGCAGCCCTTCACGATGCTCGTGACCGAACGTCGTGGCGAGTGGGCCAAGGTGCTCCTCCCGGTGCGCCCCAACCACACCGAGGGCTACGTCCGCCTGTCGGACGTCGACATCTCGACCACCACCAAGCGCATCGAGATCAACCTGACGACCAACACGCTCACGGCGTTCGACGGCGACACGCTGCTGACCGAGAGCTCGATCGTCGCCGGGTCGCCGTTCACGCAGACGCCGACGGGACGCTTCTACGTCACCGACATCGTCCCGCAGCCGAACCCGGCCGGCGCCTACGGCCCGTTCGCCCTCGCGACGAACGGCTACAGCGAGGTCATGGACGAGTTCGACACCGGCGTGCCCGTCGTCGCACTGCACGGCACGAACGCCCCGGACAAGCTCGGCACGGACGTCTCGAACGGCTGCATCCGCCTGCCGAACGACGTCATCACGCTGCTCGCCGAGCAGATCCCGCTCGGCACCCCGGTCTTCATCTGGCCCTGAGCCGGTCGGTCGGCTGCTCGGCGCGTCCGCCCGGCGCCTTCGCTCGACGCGGCGCAGCTCAGTCCTCGGTGAGGTCCAGGCAGCTGCGCCAGTCCCGGGCGTACTGCGCCTGGATCGCCGTGTGCGGCTGGCGGAGCACGTCGTCGCTCACTGCGTCGGCGATGCGGCGCAGCTCGGTGTAGTGGACGAAGTGGTGCACCTCCTCGAACCGCTCACGGCGCAGGGCGACCAGCTCGGCGTCGGCCGACGGATCGAGGAAGCCCCACACGGTCAGGCCGACGGTGACGTCGTGCACGACCGGCGCCCGACCGAACAGGCCCGAGCGCTTCATGGCGATCGCGGCGGCACCGGCGAGGGCGTCGGCGGCGTGCTCGCCCTCGGCCAGGTGGAGCCGGTCGGTGAAGCGGGCGGCGAGGGTCAGGGCGTAGCCCTGGTCCGGACCGGGCGTGCCGAGCTGCTCGCCCACCGGCTGCAGTCCCACGATCTCTCCCGGTCGGTCCGCGTACCAGCGGCTGCCCCGCCACGGCGGCGAGGCGTACGAGCGCGGGTCCGCGAGCGGCTTGGTGGGGACGTACTCGGGTGCGGCCATGACGCTCACCGTACCCGTCGCGGTCCCGCTCCCCGGAACTCGGACACCGGCGCGATGGGTCGGTCCGGACCACCGGGGTCGGCAGCGCCGGCGCCGGTGATCAGCTGCGTGCGTCGAGGAACGCCTCGATGCCGTCGAGCAGCCGCGCCAGACCGAACTCGAAGGTGTCCCGGGCGACGGTCTCCATGTACGAACCGACGATCTCGCCGTCCCACGGCTCGTCGAAGGTCTGCTCCTGCGCCTGCAGCTTGGTGACCGTCGGGAACCGGGTGGCGTAGTCCTCGCCGACCACGTCGTCGAGCACCGAGGTGCGGGCGCGCCACCAGTCGTCGTCGCTGATCCCCGTCGCGTGCTCGGCCGCTCGGGCGTTGGCGACCGACGACGCGGAGCCCCGCACGAAGCTGCCCAGCACGCCGACCAGGCGGGTCATGTCCAGGCCCGACAGTCCGAGGTCGTCGAAGATGCGCAACTGCGACTCGTACGACGCGGTCTCGTTCGGGCCGAGCGTCGCCCGCGTGTCGGCGATCTGCAGCACCCACGGGTGCCGCTCGTAGAAGCTCCAGACCTCTCGCGCGCAGGTCTCGGCGGCCGCACGCCAGCCGTCGCTGCGGTCGTACTCGAGCGGCAGCTCGCCCAGCACGGTGTCGAGCATGAGCTCGAGCAGCTCCGCCTTCGAGCGCACGTAGGTGTAGAGCGACATGGTCGAGCGGCCCAGCTGCTCGGCGACCTTGCGCATCGAGACCGCGTCCAGCCCGCCCTCGTCGCCGAGACGGATCGCGGCCGCGGCGATCTCGCCGGGCGTCGATCCCGCTGCCGGTCCTCGGGTCGACGGGGTGAGGCGGCCCCACAGCAGCGACAGGGACCGCGTCGGATCGCCGGTGCCCAGGTACTCGGTCATCTCACGTTCCCGTCCTCGTCACGACGCGCCGCGGGCTCCACTCCGTACAACGTACAAACGGTCGAGCCGGATCGGGCGCGAGGCCGGCTCCCTGTGTGGGTCAGCTCCGCGTGGCTCAGCTCCCGGCGTGGAACAGCCCGAACACGAACGCATCGATGAGCGCCATCCACGAGGCCTCGATGATGTTCGAGGACACGCCGATGGTGGTCCAGGTCTGCTCGCCGTTGCTCGAGTCGATCAACACCCGGGTCACCGCGCCCGTGTCGGCCGAGGAGTCGAGCACACGCACCTTGAAGTCCGTCAGGTGGATGCGCCCGAGCTCGGGATAGCGCTCGGTCAGCGCCGCGCGCAGCGCCGCGTCGAGCGCGTTCACCGGGCCGTTGCCCTCGCCCACCGACGCGATGCGCTCGTCGCCGAGCCACAGCTTCACGGTCGCCTCGGTCGAGAGGTCGAGCTCGCTGCCCGCGACGGCCGCCACACCCTCGCGGTGGTAGGCCGACACCCGGTAGCCCTCGACCGAGAAGAACGGCTGGTGCCAACCCGTCGCGCCGCGCATCAGCAGCTCGAGCGAGGCGTCGGCAGCCTCGAAGACGAACCCCTCGGCCTCGAGCTGCTTGAGCCGCTCGGACAGCTCGGCCGCCGCCCGGTCGTCCAGGTCCACGCCGAACTCGGTCGCCTTCATCGACATGCCCGCACGTCCGCCCAGGTCCGACACCAGCACTCGGGGGCGGTTGCCGACGGCTTCGGGCTCGACGTGCTCGTAGCTCGCACCGCCGACCCGGCCCAGCGCCGAGGTGTGCAACCCACCCTTGTGCGCGAACGCCGAGGACCCGACGTAGGGGTCCGCGGGGTGCGGCGGCAGGTTCACCAGCTCGGCGACGTGGCGCGACACCGCGGTCAGGCGGTCCATGCGCCCCTCGGGCAGCGTCGCGATGCCCATCTTCAGCGTCAGGTCCGGGATGACGGTCATGAGGTTCGCGTTGCCGGTGCGCTCGCCGTAGCCGTTCACCGTGCCCTGCACGTGGGTCGCGCCGCCGACGACCGCCGCCACCGAGTTGGCCACCGCACAGCCCGAGTCGTTCTGGGTGTGGATGCCGACCTGCGCGCCGTCGAAGTAGGACACGATCTCTCCGGTGATGCGCTGCACGTCGTGGGGCAGCGAACCCCCGTTCGTGTCGCACAGCACGAGCGTGTCGGCCCCGTTGGTCACCGCCGCCTCGAGCACCCGCAACGTGAACTCGGGGTTCTGGCGGTAGCCGTCGAAGAAGTGCTCGGCGTCGAAGAAGACCCGCAGGCCCTCCCGCTTGAGGAACTCGACCGACTCCCCCACCATCGCGACGCCCTCGGACAGCTCGGCCCGCAGCGCCTGCGTGACGTGGAACTCGGAGCTCTTCCCGACGATGCACACCGTCGACGTCCCGGCCGCGACCAGGGCGCGCAGCGTGGGGTCGTCGTCGGTCCGACCGAGCGGACGACGGGTCGAACCGAACGCGACCAACGTGGCGGTGGACAGCTCCAGCTCACCCGCAGCGGCGCGGCGGAAGAACTCCTCGTCCTTGGGGTTGGCCTGCGGGTAGCCGCCCTCGATCCAGTGCACGCCGAGCCAGTCGAGCTGCTCGGCCACGCGCAGCTTGTCCTCGACGCTCAGCGAGATGCCCTCGAACTGCGCGCCGTCCCGGAGCGTCGTGTCGAAGATCTCGACTGCGTTCGGCGTGCCCGGCGGGCGACCGACCAGCGGCAGGCCCTCGGTCGCGCTCACGAGACGAGCTCCACCCGCTCGGCCCCGTCCCGTCGCGCGCTCGGTCGCCGACTCATGAGACCAGCTCCACCCACTCCTTGTACTGCCCCACCTGGCCGCGCACGACCTTGGCGTACTCGGCGGCGATCGCCGAGGTGTACGGACCGGGGCACGGGATGTCGCGGTCGTCGACGGAGTTCACGGCCGAGACCTCGGCGGCGGTCCCGACGACGAACATCTCGTCGCAGACGTAGAGGTCCGAGCGCGACAGGTCCGCGACCGCGCACTCGATGCCCATGTCGTCCGCGATCGCCATGACCGTGTCCTGGGTCAGACCCTCGAGCGCCCCGGCCGAACCGGGCGGGGTCAGCAGCACGCCGCCACGGGACACGAAGATGTTCTCGCCGGTGCACTCCGAGACGAGCCCCTGGCCGTTCAGCAGGATGGCCTCGTCGTAGCCGCCCTTGAGCGCCTCGATCTTGGCGAGCGAGCTGTTGACGTAGTTGCCGGTCGTCTTCGACGCGGGCGGCATGGCGTTGTGGTCGTGGCGGAGCCAGGTGCTGATCTTCATGCGCACGCCCTTGGTGACCGCGTCGTCGCCCAGGTACGCACCCCACGGCCAGCAGGCGATGGCGACGTCGACCGAGCACGGCAGGGTGTTCAGACCCATCTCGCCGTAGCCGTAGTAGGCGATCGGACGGATGTACGCGGACGGCAGGCCCGACTCGCGCACCACGAGCTTCGTCGCCTCGATGAGCTCATCCACCGTGTAGGGGATGTCCATCATCATGATCTTCGCCGAGTTGAACAGGCGCTCGATGTGCTCGGTCAGGCGGAAGATGCCCGGGCCCTCGGCGGTCTCGTACGCGCGGATGCCCTCGAACACGCCCATGCCGTAGTGGAGGCTGTGGGTCAGGACGTGGATCTGGGCGGCGTCCCAGTCGACGAGCTCGCCGTTCATCCAGATCTTGTCGGTGGGGGTGATGGGCATCTCGGTGCTCCTGTGCGGTTCTGCTGCGGTGTCGGTGTGCGGGGCGTGCGGTACGGACGGGCGGCGCGCCGTCAGCCGTTCTTGACGGCGTCGGCGATGGCGTCACCGATCTCGGCGGTCGAGCCCGTGTAGCGCTCGGGCGACTCGGTCGCCGCGGCGACCTTGGCGGCCGCAGCGTCCTCTCCCAGGAACTCGAGCATGAGCCGTGCCGAGATGATGGCGGCGATCGGGTTCGCCAGGCCCTTGCCGGCGATGTCCGGGGCGGTGCCGTGCACGGGCTCGAACATCGACGGGCCGGTGCGCGCCGGGTTCAGGTTGGCCGAGGCGGCGTAGCCGACACCGCCGGCGACCGCGCCGCCCAGGTCGGTGAGGATGTCGCCGAAGAGGTTGTCGGTGACGATGACGTCGTAGCGCTCGGGCCGCTCCACGAAGTGGATGCACGCCGCGTCGATGTGGTCGTAGCCGGTCGAGACCTGGGGGTACTCCTCGGCCACCTCGTCGAACGTGCGCTGCCACAGATCGCCCGCGAAGGTCAGCACGTTCTTCTTGTGCACCAGGGTCAGGTGCTGGCGCTCGGTGCCGGCGGCCTTCTCGAAGGCGTAGCGGACGCAGCGCTCGACGCCCATGCGGGTGTTCACCGAGCCCTGCGTGGCGATCTCGTTCGGGGTGTCCTTGCGCAGGAACCCGCCCTCGCCCGCGTAGGTCCCCTCGGTGTTCTCGCGGATGACCTCGAAGTCGCAGCGAGGGGGCAGGCGGAACGGACGCAGGTTGATGTACTGGTCCAGCTCGAAGCGCATGCGCAGCAGGATCCCGCGCTCGACGAGGCCCGCCGGGGCCGACACGCCGACGGCAGGGTCGCCCACCGCACCGAGCAGCAGCGCGTCCAGCCCACGCCACTCCTCGAGCGTCTCGTCGGGCAGCACGACGCCGTCCTCGAGGTAGCGGTGCGCACCCAGGTCGTAGTCCGTGCGCTCGTACTCAACCCCGGCTGCGTCGATCACCTTGAGGGCCTGCTCGATGACCTCGGGGCCGATGCCGTCGCCGCCGATCACGCCGATCTTGTGAGTCATTCGAGTGCTCCAGGGAGGTGGGTCCGGACAAAAAGAAACCGCCCACGACGGTGGACGGTGAGGAGCGCACGTCGGTGTTCGACGTGCGCTAGCGAATGATGACGTCCACGGACGTGCCACACGGCATGTCGGGGATGCTACCAGTCGCCCGCTGGTGCTACGCAGCCACCCCTCGAGCGCCACCTATCCTGGCCGGATGGCGCAACAGCACGAGCTGTCCCAGGCAGCACACGACCGGCTCGTCGCCGAGCTCGAGGACCTGCGGACCCGAGGTCGCATCGAGATGGCGGACCGCATCGAGCGGGCTCGCGAGCACGGCGACCTGAAGGAGAACGCCGAGTACCACGCGGCCAAGGAGGAGAAGGCGAAGATGGAGGGGCGCGTCGCCCAGCTCTTCGGCATCCTCGAGAACTGCGTGATCGTCGACGCGGCCGACTCCGACCAGGTGATCGCCGGGTCGATCGTGCTGCTGAAGTACGAGGGCGACGACGACGACGAGGCCGAGCGCTACCTGATCGGCTCGATCGAGGAGCGCCACGACGACCTGCACGTCGTCTCCCCCAACTCGCCGCTCGGCGAGCAGCTCGTCGGTGCCAAGGTCGGCGACACGGTCGCCTACGAGGCACCCGGCGGCGAGCTGCGCGTCATCGTGCTCGGCATCGAGTAGCCCGCCGGCCCAGGATCGGACGGGCCTGAGGGGAGGGGGCCGAGTTGGAGCTTCCGGGACGTGCCGCGTCCGTCGAGCAGCTGGCAGCGCGCGTCGTCGACGCCGTCGACGGCCTGCAGGTCGTCGTGGTCGTCGGCCCGGCCGGCATCGGCAAGAGCGAGGTCGCCCGGGCGGTGGTCGACGTCGCGACCTCGAAGGAGCCGAGGCTCGAGGTGCGACGCGCCAGCGGCGACGCGGACGAGACCGCGGTCCCCTTCGCAGTGCTCGACCAGCTCGTCGCAGCAGCACCGACGGGTGCCGCCGCCTCCACCGGATCGCACGGCAGCACCGTCGAGCGCGGGTCGGACCTGGTCGCCTGGCTCGGCGCCGAGGGCGCGCCACCCCGCCTGCTCGTCGTGGACGACGTGCAGTGGACGGATCGGGCATCGATGGCGGCCCTGTCGTTCGCGCTGCGACGGCTGCAGCGCTGCGCGATCGCAGTCCTGCTCCTCACCCGTGACACGAGCGTGCTCCCCGACGGTCTGACCCGACTCGCCCAGGGCGCGACCGGCAGCACCGTGACGCTGCCGGGCCTGGACCCGGACGCCGCCCGGTCCGCCGTCGCGACGTGGGGTGCACGTCCTTCGGACCACGTGCTCGACCGCCTGGTGCGCCACACGGGCGGGAACCCGTGGCACCTGCGCCTCGTCCTGGCGTCGACCCGCGGCGCGGACCTGCGCGATCCGAGCGACCTGCCACCCGCCGCGCTCGCAGGCGTCGACGAGCTGGTCGCCGACAGGGTCGGCGTGCTCCCCGACGCCGCCCGGGCGCTGGTCCAGGCC
>JAFAFZ010000556.1 GCA_023423215.1 Actinomycetes bacterium | reverse complement strand
GATCGATCCCCGGCGAGGGACCGCCGGGCGACGACGGGCTCGGCACGGCCGAGGGGGTCGCGGTCGACGCGCTGCACCGCCTGCTCGGCCTGCGCTGCCCGGGCCCGGCGCCGCAGCTCAGCGGCGTCGTCGCCAGCATCTGGCTGGACGAGGTGCTCGAGCACGTCCTGGACCTGGGTCCGATCGACTGGCCGACGGCGGTCGCGCTGCACCCGGGGGACCTCGGTGCCTCGTCGCTGCCGCCCTCGACCGAGGCGCTGGTCGAGGCGACCGTGCGCGCCGCCGACGAGCTGGACTGGGACCGCCTGCGTCGACGTGCCGCGGCGGGCGCCTACCGGGCGGCCGACCTGTCGCCGCTCGACGCCGCGTGGATGGACGAGGTCATGTTCGGGCGGTGGGTCGTCGCGTCGCTCCCCGATCGCTCGACCGTCCTCGAGGTCCTGCGGTCGACCGGCTCGGGCTACGCGGCGGATGGCCTGGCGCTCGTGCTCGCCGCGCTGGGCCGTCGCGGACCGAGCCAACCGCATGTGACGACTCGGTGAAGATCGTTCAGTGGGCTGGGCATCCCGGCGCGCCGGACGTAGCCTCCGCGTGCGGCCCTCGGCCGCCGCCGTGCCGGCGTCCCGAGAGGGTCCCACCGTCCGGCCGCGCGCCACACCACAGTTGAGCTCGACCGGAGCGGTGTCCACCCGTTCGGGCCGGTCTCCACCCACCCTCGCTCCGCCCCCGGCAGAGCCCGCGCAGCACCAGGACCACACGACATGAGCGCAGTCACGTTCGACGAGGTCACGAAGCAGTTCGGCGACACCACCGCCGTCGACCGCTTCTCTCTCCAGATCGCGGACGGCGAGTTCATGGTGCTGCTCGGCCCGTCCGGCTGCGGCAAGTCGACGGCGCTGCGCATGATCGCCGGGCTCGAGGACATCACCAGCGGCATCCTCACGATCGGTGAGCGCGTCGTGAACCACATCCCGCCGCGCGAGCGCGACATCGCGATGGTGTTCCAGAGCTACGCCCTCTACCCCCACATGAGCGTCGAGAAGAACATCGAGTCGCCGCTCTCCGCGAACAAGGCCGCCCGCGTCGACGCCGCCGAGCGCTCGCGCCGGGTGAAGGAGGCCGCCGAGACGCTCGGCCTGTCGCAGTACCTGGGCCGCAAGCCCGGCGAGCTGTCGGGTGGCCAGCGCCAGCGGGTCGCCCTGGCCCGTGCGATCGTCCGGCACCCCGAGGTCTTCCTCATGGACGAGCCGCTCTCCAACCTGGACGCAAAGCTGCGCACCCAGACCCGCCTCGAGCTCGTGGAGCTGCACCGCCGCCTGGGCACGACCTTCGTGTACGTCACCCACGACCAGGTCGAGGCGATGACGATGGCCGACCGCATCGCCGTCATCAGCGACGGCCGCATCCAGCAGGTCGGCCCGCCGCAGGCCGTGTACGAGTCGCCGGCCAACCTCTTCGTCGCCAGCTTCATCGGCAGCCCGCCGATGAACACCATCGCCGGCACCATCGGCGGTCCCACGACGACCGACGTCGCCGCGTCGGTGTCGACCCCCGTGGGCGCGATCGGCGTGCGCGACCCCGGGCGCGCCGTGCCCGGCTCGCAGGTCGTGGTCGGCATCCGCCCCGAGCACCTGCGCCTGGTCGATCCGGCGGGCCACCCCGACGCGCTGCGCGCCCGGGTCGAGAACCTCGAGCTGCTCGGCCACGAGCGCCACGTGGTCTGCGCCGTCGGCGAGTCGCTCATGACGGTGCGCCAGGGCAACGACGCCCCGCTCGTCGCCGCCGGGCAGGAGGTCGCCCTGGTCGCCGACCCGGCCGGCGTGCACGTGTTCGACGCCACGACGACGGAGCGGGTGAATTGAGCGCCGCGTCCCGACCCGACGCACCGGACCAGGTGCGCGTGGCGCCCCCGGCCGGCGCACAGCGCAAGCACCTCGGCCGCCGGGTCAAGGACGGGCTGCTCGGCTACGCGTTCCTGCTGCCGGCCCTGATCGTCTTCGCGGTGTTCGCGTACTACCCGCTCTACCGCCTCTTCTGGTACGCCACGCACCAGCAGTCCCGGTTCCGCAACCGCCCCGCCTCGTGGGTCGGTGCCGAGCAGATCACCGACACGCTCACCAGCTCCGACTTCACCAGCGGCCTGGCGCACTCGGGGCTCTTCATGCTCTACACGGTGCCGCTCGGCCTGGTGCTCGGCGTGCTGCTGGCCACCTCGACGCACCGCCGCCTGAAGGGCATCAAGATCTTCCAGACGATCTTCTCCTCGACGGTCGCCTCGTCGGTCGCCGTGGCGTCGGTCGTGTTCTTCACGCTCGTCAACCCCGAGGTGGGCTACTTCAAGGACGTGCCGTGGCTCAGCCTGCGTGACGGCACCTCGGCGCTGTTCGCCGTCTCGCTCTCCTCGGTGTGGCAGAACCTGGGCCTGACCTTCATCGTGGTCCTGGCGGCGCTCCAGACCGTGCCGGACGAGCTGATCGAGGCCTCGACGCTGGACGGCTACGGGGCCGTGCGACGGTTCTTCCGCATCACCGTGCCGCTGATCTCCCCCGCGCTGCTGTTCCTGGCGATCGTGCTGGTCGTCAACGCGCTGCAGGCGTACGCGCAGATCGAGATCCTCACCGGCGGCGGACCCGGCGGTGCGACCGAGACGCTCCTGTTCAAGATCGCCGACCCACGCGGCGTGCGCAGCCTGGGAGAGCGCGCCTCGCTCTCGCTCGGCCTGTTCGTGCTGACCGCGATCGTGGCCGGCGCCCAGTACTCGATCATGTCCCGGCGGGTGCACTATGGCGACTGAGGCCGACCAGACCACCGACACGGCGACGCTCGCCGAGGACGTCGGCGCCGAGCTGGGGGCCATGACGGTCCCCGACCGGGGTCCACGCAGCACGCTCGGCAAGATCGGCGCGTACCTGCTGCTGTCAGCGCTCTCGCTGATCGTCCTGTTCCCGATCTACATGCTGGTCCTGCGGGCGCTCTCCAGCCCGCTGCGCTACATCGCCGAGGGCCAGCCGCTCTACCCCGTCGCGATCCAGTGGGACGTCTTCAGCCGGGCGTTCACCGAGGCGAACCTGGGCCGGGCGATGCTGCTGTCGTTCGTCGTCACGATGGTGATCGTCGTCGCCCAGCTCGTCACGTCGGTGCTGGCGGCGTACGCCTTCGCCTTCCTCGACTTCCCGTTCAAGAAGGTCATGTTCGTGGTCGTCATCGGCACGCTGCTGCTGCCGATCGAGGTGACCCTGATCGCCAACATCGAGATCATCCGCTCCCTGAAGCTGCTGAACTCGGTGCAGGGGCTCACGTTCCCGTTCCTCGCCACGGCGATCGGCATCTTCCTGATCCGACAGGGCTTCCTGGGCATCCCGAAGGACCTGCGCGACGCCTCGACGCTCGACGGGTACGGCCACCTGCGCTTCCTCACCCGGGTCGCCATGCCGATGAGCAAGCCGATCATCGGCAGCTTCGTGGTGATCTCGTTCCTCGGCGCCTGGAACCAGTACGTCTGGCCCCGCTTCGCCACCACCGAGGGCGACTGGCAGACCGTGCAGCTCGCACTGCGCACCATCGGCTCCGAGAACCCGGACCAGCTCAACCTGGGCTTCGCCGCGGCGATCCTGGCCGCGCTGCCGCTGCTCGTCCTGCTCATCTTCTTCCAGCGCCAGATCGTGCGCGGCCTCACCGCCGGCGCCGTGAAGGGCTGACCGCCGGCGGTCCTCCGACCGTCGATCCCCTCCCGATCTCCCACGCTCTCCGACGACCGCCATCGACCGGCCCCCTGCGAC
>JAFAFZ010000517.1 GCA_023423215.1 Actinomycetes bacterium | reverse complement strand
CGCTCGGAGTGCCCGATGATCACGTGGCTGACGTTCAGCTTCTCGAGCATCGGCGGGGCGACCTCGCCGGTGAACGCGCCCTTGTCCTCCCAGTGGCAGTTCTGGGCACCGATCAGGATCTTCATCTTGTCGGACTCGATGACGGTCTGGATCGAGCGGATGTCGGTGAACGGCGCGTGCACCGACACGTCGACCGCGGCGTAGTCGTCGCCGTCGAGGCGGTAGCTCAACTTCTGCACCGACTGGATCGCCTCGAAGTGGTTGTGGTGCATCTTCCAGTTGCCGCTGATGATCGGCTTGCGTGCCATGTCGTGCTCCGTCTCGTCGTGGGTGCGTGCAGTTGGTGGGTTCGGCCGTACCGGTCCGTCAGGCGTTCGATGCGTTGCGGAGTGCCTCGAGGCCGGGCAGGTCGCCCTGCTCGATCAGCTCGAGCGACGCACCGCCGCCGGTCGAGATGTGCGACACCTGGTCCGCGAGGCCGAACTGGGCGACGGCCGCCGCGGAGTCGCCACCACCGATGACCGAGAAGCCGCGGCTCTCGGCGACCGCCAGGGCGACCGCTCGGGTGCCGGCTTCGAAGCGGGGGTCCTCGAACACGCCCATCGGGCCGTTCCAGAGGATCGTGCGGGCCTCGGCGATGATGTCGCCGAACTCGGCGGCCGAGCCGGGGCCGATGTCGAGGCCCATCCAGCCGTCGGGCAGCGAGCGACCGAAGTTGCGCACCTCTCCCCCGGCGGACGGATCACCGATCTTGCCGCCCGGGCCCAAGCCGACGACGTCGGAGGGCAGGTGCAGCCGGTCGCCGTGCTCGTCGAGCAGGCGCTTGCAGGTGTCGATCTGGTCGGGCTCGCACAGCGAGTTGCCGATCGGGTGGCCCAGCGCGGCGAAGAACGTGAAGCACATGCCGCCGCCGATGATGATCGAGTCGGCGATGTCCAGCAGCGCCGTCAGGACGCCGAGCTTGTCGGACACCTTCGAGCCGCCGGTGATGGCGACGAAGGGTCGGGACGGGTCCTCACGCAGGCCGAGCAGGACCTCGACCTCCTTGGCCAGCAGGCGACCGGCGGCCGAGGGCAGCCTGGTCGGCGGGCCGACGATCGAGGCGTGCGCACGGTGCGAGGCACCGAACGCGTCGTTCACGTACAGGTCGTGACCGGCGACGAGCTCGTCCACGAAGGCCGGGTCGTTGGCGGTCTCGCCGGGGTCGAAGCGGAGGTTGTCGAGCAGTTCGACGCCTGGAGCGAGCTCGGACAGACGCCGGCGGACCGGTTCGACGGAGTACTTGGGGTCGGGTGCGCCCTTGGGGCGACCCAGGTGCGTGCAGGCGGTGACCTTCGCGCCGTGCTCGGTCAGCCAGTTGATCGTCGGCAGCGCCGCGCGGATGCGCAGGTCGTCGGTGATCTCACCGTCCTTGAGCGGCACGTTGAAGTCGGCGCGCAGCAGCACCGACTTGCCCGACACGTCGCCCAGATCCTCGAGCTCCGGTACTCCGAACTGCATGGTCCTCCCCTTCGGATGACACGGGACGCGACGCGGGCGCCCCGACCGAGGCCGGGACGCCCGTGCGACGTCAGATCACTTGTTGGCAGCGCCGACGATCTTGGTCAGGTCGACGAGGCGGTTCGAGTAGCCGGCCTCGTTGTCGTACCAGGACAGCACCTTGACCATGTTGCCCATGGCCATGGTCAGGCCCGAGTCGAAGATCGAGCTGTAGGGCGACCCGACGATGTCGGAGCTGACGATGGGCTCCTCGGTGTACTCGAGGATGCCCTTCAGGCGACCCTCGGACGCAGCGGCCTTGAACGCCTCGTTGACCTCTTCGACCGTGACGTCCTTGTCCAGCAGGCCGGTGAAGTCGGTGATCGAGCCGGGCGGGACCGGGACGCGCAGCGAGGTGCCGTCGAGCTTGCCCTTCATCGACTCGAGCACGAGGGCGGTGGCGCGGGCGGCACCGGTCGAGGTCGGGACGATGTTGATGGCGGCGGCGCGAGCGCGGCGGGGATCGCTGTGGGGGCCGTCGACCAGCATCTGGTCACCGGTGTAGGCGTGGATCGTGTTCATCAGGCCCTTCTGGACGCCGAACGCGTCGTCCAGGACCTTGATGAGCGGCACGAAGCAGTTGGTCGTGCACGAGGCGTTCGAGACGACGATGTGCTTCTCCGGGTCGAAGGTGTCGTCGTTGACGCCGACCACGAAGGTCGCGTCCGCGCCGCCCGACGGGGCCGACACGATGACACGGGGGGCGCCACCCTCGAGGTGGGCAGCGGCCTTGTCGCGGTCGGTGAAGATGCCGGTTGACTCGATGACGACGTCGACGCCCAGCTCGCCCCACGGGATCTCGGCCGGATTGCGGTGCGAGACGACCTTCAGGAGCTCGCCGTCGACGTCGATGCCCTCGTCGGTGACCGTGACGGTTCCGGGGTAGGTGCCGGCGACCGAGTCGCGCTTGAGCAGCAGCGCCATGGTGTCGACCTTGCCCAGGTCGTTCACGGCCACGATCTCGATGTCGGCGCCCTGCGCCTTGACGGCGCGGAAGAAGTTGCGCCCGATCCGGCCGAAGCCGTTGATGCCCACACGAATGGTCATGTCACTCCCCTTGAAGTGGCTCGAAAGTGGCCCCATCCTCGCACAGCGGCCTCTCCCCCTTCGAAAGCGGGTGACGCTCTGTCAGCGGGGACCGCCAGCAGCGCCGTGGTCAGGAGCGGGGGTGGTCCGCAGCGGGACGTTCGGCAGCGAGACGTCAGCGGGGGGCGATGCTCTCGAGCGCCTTGCCGAGCAGCACCGGGTCGTGCGCCAGGCCGTTCGGTCGGGCGAGCAGGCCGGGCACCGCCGTCCCGATGCCGTCGGCGTCGCCGATGGCGTCCGGGTCGTAGAGCACGACGTCGGGGACGAGGCCGTGCCGGGCCAGCGCCTCGACGTGCTCGGCGACGCCGTAGCCCTCGGTCTCGGGCTGCTGCGGCTGCAGGTTGCAGACGTAGACGAACTGGGCGTCGGACTCGACGACCGCCGCTCGGATCCCGTCGACGGCGGTGGCGGCGAGGACGCTGGTGAACAGCGAGCCGGGGCCGAGCACGATCTGGTCGGCGACCTGGATCGCCCGCACGGCCTGCGGGCACGCGGGTGCCTGGTCGGGCACCAGCCGGACGGTCGACAGCTCGGTCGACGAACCCACGGCCACCTGGCCCTCGACGACGTCACCCGAGTGGCGGCTCGCCTGCAGCTCGACCGACTCGACGGTGGCGGGCAGCACACGACCGGCGGTCTGGAGCACGCGGCCGACCTCGTCGAGCGCGGCGACCAGGTCGCCGTCCGTCTCGGCCAGCGCGACGATCATCAGGTTGCCGAACGCGTGGCCGTCCAGCTCACCCGAGCCGAAGCGGTGCTCGAGCGCACGCGTCAGCAGCGAGGACTCGTCCGCCAGCGCGACCAGGCACTTGCGCAGGTCGCCCGGCGC